>JAUWTC010000338.1 GCA_030609785.1 Holophagae bacterium | reverse complement strand
CGGTGTTCGACGTCGACGTCAACGATGCCTTCACGCCGCCGGTCACCTTGAGTGCTTCGGGGAATCCGGCTGGATCGACGACTTCATTCAGTCCGAATCCGGTCAACGGTCCCCTGCCGGTGACGGCAACGTTGACAGTCGGTTCGATCGGCGCGGGAGTGGTCGGCAGTCACATCATCACGATCACCGGCAACGACGGTGTCAACATCGAAGGCACGGACGTCGAACTCAACGTCTATCCCAATTCACTGGGCGCTCCCACTTTGATTGCCCCAGCCGACGGTGCGACCAATGTCGGGCCGATGCCGGAGATGTCATGGTCAGCCGTTGTCGGTGCTGCGACCTACCTGTTGGAGATTGACGACGACCCGGCCTTCGGGAGCATCGACTATTCGGTGGTGGTCGCCGACACGGTTCACGAGGTCACGGACTTCCTCAATGCCGTGACGACGTATTACTGGAGGGTCACCCCTGAGAACCTGTGCACGACCGGAGCGACATCGTCGGTCTTCTCTTTCACGACCGCCAACATCGCGTGTGTGACCTACGACAGTACGGATATTCCGCTGCTCATCCCTGAGGGCGGTGGCACCAGTGGAACGACGACATCGGTTCTCGATATCGTAAACTCGGGGGAGATTGTCAGTCTGACCGTCACGCTCACAGGAACCCACACCTATATGGGTGATCTGGATTTCAACCTGGTGAGTCCGGCAGCAACTTCGGTAACGATCATCGAACAGTCGTGTGGAAGCGACGAAGATTTCGATGTGACCCTGGACGATCAGGCGACGGCGCCATTTCCCTGCCCGCCGGTTGGTGGTGGAACCTATCTCCCGTCTAACCCCTTGGCGGGCTTCAACAGTGAAGAAGTCAATGGTCAGTGGGTTTTGACGATCATCGACAATTACTCCGGGGATACGGGCAGCCTCAACGCATGGAGCCTGGACATCTGTGCGACGTCGGCGGTGGCCGAACCGCCGTTCTTCGCCGACGGCTTCGAGTCCGGTGACCTCAGCGGTTGGTCCAGCAGTTCGCCCTGATTTCTTCCTGCAATAAAACGACGGCCCACTCCGGATACGGGGTGGGCCGTTTCTTTATCGGACCTTCGCGAGTACGGGAAAAGGTCGGAAACGCATTGTTCACGCATCAAGGACCAAGTATCAAGTATCCGGAATGCGTGCCTATTCGGCCGGCAGCCCGTCGACCAGCAGAACCGAATAGGTGTCGTGCGGGAATGGGTGGATCTCCGGCATGGCGGCGAAGAGCCAACCCTCGTAGTCCGGCTTGCCCTCTTCGATGACCCGCAGACGCAGGGCTGGATTGGCCGCTTCTGCCGAGCGTGTGGTGATGCCGTTCTCGCCCATGACGAAGTCGGGAACGAAAACCATCGCGGTTGCGGTCAGGCCGGTATCGCCCAGGGCAACGGCCTCTCCGAAAGGCAGATCGTAGCGTTGGGGCTCGCCCTCGAGACCGGCCACCTGGATGACGGCGCCCCGCCAGGCAGCGGCGATCTCGTCGGCCATCGTGATCTCGGTATTGAGGCCCATGTCGTGTTGGCCGCCACCCATCATCCGGCCCATCATGTTGCTGGAGCCCTCGTCCGCCGGCATATCACCGGTTGCCGGTGGCGCGAGGTCAGTATTTGTGTCGTTGGTGCCGCACCCGAAGAGTGAGATGGTGGTCAACAGGGTCAGAATCAGTACAGATCGCATGGTGTTTCCTCCTCCGGAGGGTGATTGTACCGAAATCAATAGTGCCGGGGTTGGATTCAGCGGCCGCATACCTTGACCTTCCCGAGGTTTTGCTAGGATGAGCCGGCTGAGTCAATGACTAAAGGACTGCAACCATGAATGAACTGTACGAGGTGATCGCCGACGCCATTATGACCGTCAGTGGGCAGATATGGGGCTGGCCGGAACAACTGCCGCTGATCGTCGTCTTGCTGGTAGGAACCGGGTTGATCACGACCTTTCGCCTGGGCTGGATCCAGATACGGTATTTCCGCCACGGCCTCCGTGTCATTCGTGGCGAGTTTGACGATCCGAAGCATGACGGAGACCTTTCGCACTTCCAGGCCCTGACCACCGCATTGTCAGCCACAGTCGGCATCGGCAACATCGCCGGCGTAGCTACCGCCCTCCACTACGGCGGCCCCGGGGCTCTCTTCTGGATGTGGGTGACCGCGGTCTTTGGGATGGCGTTGAAGTTTACCGAGTGCACCCTGGCGATGGAGTACCGGACGATCTTGCCGGGCGGCAGCGCGGCGGGTGGGCCGATGTATTCGATTGAAAAGGGTCTGGGCAAGCACTGGAAACCCTTGGCGATCGCCTTTGCCGCATTCACAGTAATTTCCTCCTTCGGGTCCGGCAACGCGGTGCAGAGCTTCACCGTTGCCGACCAGTTCAGGCAGGATCTGGGTGTCCCAACCTGGATCACCGGTCTCATCCTCTCGTCCCTGGTCGCAGCGGTTATCCTTGGAGGTATTCGGCGGATCGGATTGGTGACCTCGAAGTTGGTGCCCTTCATGGCCGTACTCTACGTCGGTGCAGCCTTCGTGGTTCTGGCCCTGCAATTCGATCAGATCCCGTCAACGTTGGCCCTGATTTTCAGCTCGGCCTTCGAGCCTGCAGCGCCGATCGGTGGTTTCGCAGGGTCGACGTTTATTTTCATGATGACCTGGGGTGTCAAACGCGGTCTCTTCTCCAATGAGAGCGGTCAGGGATCGGCGCCGATTGCCCACGCGGCGGCCAAGACCGACGAGCCGATTCGTGAAGGCGTCGTCGCGATGCTTGGGCCCTTCATCGATACCTTGTTGATCTGCACGATGACCGGGCTGGTTATTCTGACGACTGGTGTCTGGCAGGAGAAACAACACCAAAGGGTTGTCCTCAACGAGCAGGCGGCGGTCATTGCGATAGAGGCTTCTGCCGGTGTGGGAGAAGACGGCGTCGTCGTAAATGACGCTCTAGTTTCGGGACCACACGTCGTTCGCGCCGGCCACCCCTCGGATTTCCTCCTCGTCCGCAACCACGGCACTGTTGAAGGTGCCCGGTTGCTGGTCACCGACGATCCCGTGATGATGTCCGCCTTGCGGCCGTTCGAAGGGACGGTCCTCTTCGACCCGGACGAGCCAGGGGCAATGGCCGGCGTCAGCCTCCTCGGCGTCGACGGTGAGACCGTTGCCGGCGCGCTGGTCCTTGAGGGGCAGGCGCTCCAGAACGGTTCACCGTTGACCGCCTGGGCGTTCCGGGAAGGCCTCGGGAAGATTGCCGGCGGTCAGGGACATCTCCTGATCACCCTGGCGGTCTTCCTCTTTGGGCTTTCGACGGCGATCAGCTGGTCCTACTACGGCGACCGCGCGGTGCTCTATCTGTTCGGCGCCCGTTGGACCAAACCTTACCGGGTCGTCTTCTGCGTGATGCACTTTCTCGGCGCCGTATATTCGTTGGAGTTGGTGTGGGCCTTCGGTGACATGGCGCTGGGGCTGATGACCATTCCCAATCTGTTGTCCATCCTACTCCTGACGGGGGTGGTCAAATCCTGGGTCAAGAAGTATGTGGCTGAGGACAAGTTGGAGCCGCCGGAGTGGTAAGGAGGATCGAATGAAGTTCAAGACGTTGGTGATGGCTGTTGGACTGGTATTTGGTGTGATGATGAGCGTTGCGGAAGGCAAGAAACCGGAGTCGGCGCCGCACCTCTTCGCCGGGCTGACAGCGGAGGCTGCGGCCGATGCCCTGGCAGAAGTGGCCCTGTTGCAGGCGGGAGGGGGAACATGGGAACGCATCGGCGTCGGGCGCGTATTCTATCTCTCCGGGCAGAAGAGCCGTGGCCGGGCGGTCTTCGATGCGATTCTGGCTGACGAGGCAAAGCCAAGTGACTGGATCCGGATCGGCCGGGTCTACTTCCAGGCAGGTGACTGGGACGAAGCGCGGGAGCTCTTCGAGTTGGTCCTCGCCAAGAAGCCCAAGGACGCCGATTGGTTGGCCGAGATCGGCGCCTATTTCAATCTCCAGGGTGACCGTCAACGGGCCGAAGAACTGTTTGCCAGG
>JAUWTC010000024.1 GCA_030609785.1 Holophagae bacterium | reverse complement strand
TGGGCCGCCTGCGGGTCGGTGACCCGGATAGTCCATCCCTTACAGGCTTGGTCGAGGAACTTCGGGTCAGGGGCAGCCGGGGAGGTGGCTGGTGTGAAGACCATCGGTTCGAACGCGAAACCGGGTGCAGACATTTTCAGGGTTTTCACCGGCAGCCAGGGTGCTCCGATGATCAGGAATGGATGCGGCGTACCCCGGCCCTCCGAGATGTTCGTTGCCTCGAGCAGGCCGGTGCCTGGGTAGGTGAGAGCGGCCTCCGGACTGCGGAGATTGGGGGAGGGTGGTACCCAGTCAAGACCGGTGTCCGTCCAGGTCATCGTGCGTTCCCACCCCTTCATTCCAATGACCGACAGCCGCGCCGGCTTTTCCAGACCCTGATTGACGAAGCGAGCCATCTCTCCCAGGGTCAAGCCGTGGACCAGCGGTCCCGGGGCCAGGTTGACGAAGCTCATTGGGACGATGTCGCGGCTTGTGCTGATCGGCCCCTCGATGCGATCTCCGCCGAGAGGATTGGGACGGTCGAGAACGACGAACTCCACTCCGACCTCCGCTGCGGCTTCCAGCGAGAGGATCAGGGTGCTGACATAGGTGTAGAAACGCACGCCGGCGCCCTGGAGGTCGAAGACCAGAACGTCGAGATCTTCGAGATCCTCCGGTGTCGGTTTCCGGTGTTTGCCATAGAGACTGACGACGGGCAGCCCGCTGATCTCATCCTTTCCGCTTTCGACGTGTTCACCGGCAGCAGCCCGGCTTCTGAGGCCGTGCTCCGGAGTCAGGAGACGGACGACGTCGAGCTTGGCGTCGCCCAGGACATCGATGGCGTGCCGACCGTCCGAGGCGACTGATGCGGCGTGAACGATCAGGCCGATCCGCTTGCCCTGAAGTGCGTCGACCTGGCCGGCGGCCACACGGTCCAGCCCGACCTCGACGGCAGAGGTTCCGACCTCCTCGACGGGTCTCTCGTTGATGACCTGACCGCACGCGGCAGTCAGAACCGAGACACAAACGAGTTCGAGGCATGCTGTTAAAACTCTGTTCATTGATCTCGCCTTCCCGGGCGGTACCAGGTCCTTCCACAGGCCTCCGAGCCGTCACAATGGCTCTCTTGTGTTGTCTCTGCGCCTCTGCGTCTCTGCGTTATTTCTACGATCACTCGATCAGCCCTTTTACAACCGCATCGGCTACCGCCGGTCTGGCCTTTCGGTGGAGATTGTTCTCCCGTGTGGGATGCACTCGATTGGTCAAGAGCACGATGAAAAGTTCACGTTCCGGGTCGATCCAGATCGAGGTGCCGGTGAATCCGGTGTGACCGTAGGAATTCGGGGAGAAGAACTGGCCGGCGGAGCTGTTCTCGGGGGACTTGGTGTCCCAACCGAGGGCTCGGTCCGAGTCGGGCACGCCGCCGTCGATCTTCGTAAACATCTCCACGGTCTCCGATGAGATGATCCGATGGTGTTCAAAGACACCGCCGTTGAGGATCATCTGGGTGAAACGCGCCAGATCACCGGCGGTTCCGAAGAGCCCGGCATGGGGTGCGATGCCACCCAAAGCGCGGGTGTTCTCGTCGTGGACTTCGCCGTGAATCACACGATCCAGTTTTGGATCGACCTCGGTGGGCGCGATTCGAGGCAGGAGGTCTTCACCCGGCCGGTAGAGAGTATCGGTCATCGCAAGGGGCTCGAAGACTCTCTCGGATACGAATTCGTGCAATGGCCGGCCGGCGACCCGAGACAGGATTTCGCCCAGGAGGATCATGCCGAGGTCGCTGTAGCGGTATTCGCTGCCCGGTTTGTACACCAGTTCCATCGCCTGGATGCGCTCGATGTAGGCCTCCTGGCCCTGGAGTTCTTCGAAAAGAGGCGCCCACTCTTCGATGCCGGAGGAGTGGGTCAGCAGGTGACGGATGGTGACATTCTCCTTGTTCGGTCCCTGGAAGAGGGGCATGAAATCCTGCACTTTTGCGTCGAGGTTCAGACGTTCTTCGTCCACCAGGATCATCGCCATCGTCGTCGTGGAAAGAACCTTGGTCAGGCTGGCAAGATCGTAGATCGTATCGCTTTTGACCACCGGTGCGCCCTCGTCGTAGGAGAACCTGCCGAAGGGATGCAGGTGCACCAGGGCGCCTCGATGTCCGACGGCCAAGACGCCTCCGGGGAAGGCTTCCTGCTTAACGAACTCCGCAATGACCTGATCGACCTCGTCCATGCCTCCAGGTCGGAATCCGACGTCTTCGGGCAGGGCGGTGCGCAGGGTCATCTCATGTCGTGGGATCTCGAGGCCGTACCCGGCGGGCAGTTCCTCCGAGAGACTGACCGGCAGTTTGCCTCGAATATCAATCTCGCCCAAGAGGGCGGCGACTGCTGCCCGGCGGCTCGGTCCCGAAGTCCCGTAGGTACAGAGGGAGGCGGGGGTTTCCGGCAGTTGGGCCAACGCATACGGACTGCCGAAAGAGGAGGTGATCATCGGGATATCGGTGGCCGCGAGCCGGTCCAGGAGTTGACGAAGACTCGGCGATATCGTCTCTCGACGGTTAGAAGTCGACACCAGAATATGAGTGAAATCCTCGATACCTTCCAGGATCTCATCCGCTGACTCTTGTGTGATCTCTTCGCCCAGCGTGATGCTCTTATTCTCGATTTTTCGAATTTCAAATTGTGTCTCCGGGAAACCGAGATCATCCACAAGAACAAGATTGAGGACTCGAAGGGGCGCCTCGGCCCTCAGTGGCAGGATGTTGGTGTCGTTCCTGATGACGGTGATCGAGGCCTCGGCGATTTTCTCGGCCCGAACCGTGTCCTCCGGCCGTCCAACCTCGTGAAGTCCGGCCTCGGGGTCGACCAGGGGATCAATGTCGAGATCCAATCGGGCCTTGGCCTCGAGGATTCGTCGCACCGAGGCATCGATCCGCTGCTCGTCGAGAACTCCTTCCTGAACGGCGAGGACAAGTGAAGCGATTGCCACCTCAAGGTCGCGAGGCATCAGGATCACATCGGCGCCGGCCAGGACCGCATCCACGGTGGCCTTGCCGGCCCAGGGTCCGTCGGCCCCCTTCATGTCCATGGCATCTGTGATGATCAGGCCCTCAAAAGCCATCTCGTCGCGGAGGATGTCCCGATTGAGGGCCGCGGAGAGGGTTGCGGGACGGCCGGACGGATCAAGAGCCGGCACCGCCACGTGGCCGACCATGACCGAGTCGACGCCCGCTGCGATTGCCGCGCGGAAGGGAGGCCATTCCACCCTTTCGAGACGCTCCCGGTCAACGTCGATGATCGGCAGGTCGAGATGGCTGTCGACGGCAGTGTCACCGTGGCCGGGAAAGTGCTTGGCCGAGGTCAACAGGTGACCGCTCTTGGCGCCCTGGATGAAGGCGACACCGAGCCGGCCCACCAGTTCCGGGTCTTCTCCGAACGACCGGATGTTGATCACCGGGTTGTCGGGGGTGTTGTTGACGTCGACCACCGGGCCGAAGGCCCAGTGAATGCCGAGGGCACGAGCCTCGCGGGCCGTCACTTCGCCGAGGAAGCGGGCCGCGTCCTCGGAGCCGGTCGCGCCGACGGCCATCGCGAAGGGAAGATCGACCGAACCCCGCCGGACGCGGAAGGCCAGGCTGCGCTCCATGTCCATCGCCACCAGCAACGGAATTGGTGCCTCGGACTGAAGCTCGTTGAGCAGACGGGGGATCGTCTCCGCCTCCGACCTCATCAACACCAGTCCGCCGACTCCCTGATCGCGGACGGTCTTTTCCAGAGCGAGAGCGTCCTGCGACTGAGCGTTTCGTGGGATGGCGGCTGCCTCGATCATCATCATCTGGGCGGCCTTCTGTTCCAGACTCAGGGAGGCGAGGGTTGAATTCACCCAGCGCTCCTGGGCTGGAGACAGCCCGGAATTCGGAGTCTGCGATCGGGATCCGCAGGCAGAGAGGGAAAGGGCGAGTCCGAGGACGAGAAGTGCGGCAAGGCGGCGGCTAAACGGGATCAAGGGGAACCTCCGAGGATTTCCATACCATTGATTGTGACCGAGGTCAGTCCGGTAGTCTGTGGATCGATTCGGCCTTCTGGGGCTGGATGCAGTAGGAGAAAGGAGGCGGGCCGGCCGACCCTCAGGGTTGATTCAGCGGCTGAAGGGAGGGTTGAGTGCAGGAACCGGTCGACCGTTTCAGTGGTCAAAGACTGCTTGGTCTTTCCTTCACCTCCGAGGGCGTGGACGATGTCGGCGAGAGACTGCGAGGCCGGTTGTTCGGGAGGGCCTGTCAGTGTGAGCCAGGGAAGATCCGCCGGCGCCTGGACGACCTCGAGCCGGGCTCTACCTTCACCGGCGACTTCTCGAGCCAGGGACTCGGCGGCTTCGACCTTTCCGCGAGGCACCTCCCAGATCACCGTGCCGACCCCGAGTCGCGCTACGTCTGCGAGCATCTTGGAATTCACCCAACGTCGGGCTGACCAACCCTCGATCCCGGCCGCGAGCGGTGCGAGCAGGAGGCTCTCGGTGGCGTCGACAACCCGTCCTGCGCCCAGGAAGGCCGCATCGCCGACCTCGACGATTCGGGACCTCGAAGCGTTTCCGGTAGCGCATCCGGCGGCATCACGATCGTCCACTGCGATATTGAACGCCAGGTCGGCCCGGTAGGGGGAATCGAAGCCGGGTCGGCGGATGAAGCCCCCTCGAACGACGACGTCCGCCCAGGCATTTTTCTCGTTGAGCGGGAGAGTGTCATAGACCTGTGTGTCAGAGTTCATCAGATCGTTGCGCGCCAGCTCTTGCAATACCGTCAGAATGGCCACGAAGTTGAGCCGGGTCAGTTCCTCCAAATGATGGCCCGGAGGCAGGCCGCCGCTCTCGATCAGCACCACGGGCGTTCCCCAGGCGGTCAAATTGTCTCCGAAGGATCGAGGACTCCAGCTGTCGTCAAACCGAGCCAAACCTCCGGGTATGTGCGGCTCTAGAGTCTCGACGATGGCGGCACAGGCCCTTTTGGCGCGCAGCCTCCCCGGGGAGAGGGTTCTCGCCTCGTCACCTGTCACCGCAAGCACCGCAATCGTCGCCGGCACTCCGGTATTTCCCGCCGTCTTCCGGCGGTCCTGGTCGTGCAGGTTGAATCCGAGAATCGGCTGGTATTCATCTCGAATTCTCTTCAGAATCCGGCCTTCGGGAGTTGCGAGAATCCGGGCGTCCCTGTTGATGTCGATCCCCTGGGCATTACGGCGGCGGTAATCTTGAGCCCCATCAGGGTTGAGCATTGGGATCATCACGAGGGTCAGCCCATCGAGAATGGCCGCCGACCCCGGCTCATCAGCGTGGGCGAGAAGAAACGAAGCAATGTCGAGCAGGGCGGGAGTCGCGGAAGGCTCATCTCCGTGCATCTGGGACCAGAGCAGGACAGTGTCCGGTCCGTGCCCCAGACTGACCAGGTGGATGGGCCGCTCCTCGAAAGACCGTCCCACCTCTGTCAATTGGATTTTCTCGGGATAGAGCTCCGAGAGCCTTTGCAGTTCGGCGTTGAGCTCGGCGGGCCGAAGACATGGCGCGGGAGTCCGGACGAAGCGTTCTTCCGGCCAACTCTGCCACAGCTGGTCGGGTGTGAAGGCCAGTGCTGTCGACTGAAGGACAAGGACGAGAAGCAGGGGCGCCATTCGCATCGGGTGATTGTAGTTTGTCTCATGGCGGAATCGAGCCCGGATTCCTATCGAAGGGTTTATAATCCGATGCTCGAAGCCGTCCCGGCTGTCGAAAGGGGCTCTGGAATGCGTTGGAAACCCGTTGTCGTCTCACTGATTTTTGCGATGTCGATTCCCCTGCTGGTCGGGGCCGAGGGAACCCTGCAAGAGCGTTCGGAAGTCGCAGACGCTCTCACGGTGCTGGACCGGTGGATCGAACAGCAGGTCGAGTATCACGGATTGCCTGGTCTCTCCATTGCCATCGTTTTCGATCAGGAGATCATCTGGTCGAAGGGTTATGGCTTCAGCGATGTGGAGAGGAAGATCCCCGCGACGCCGTCGACCGTCTACCGGATGGGATCGGTCACCAAGGTCTTTACCTCCACCGCGATCATGCTGCTTCGGGATCAGGGGAAGCTCCGGCTGGATGACCCGGTTTCGATGTACCTGCCCTGGTTTCGGATCAATCACTCCTTCCCGGATGCGCCGGAGATCACCATTCGCCAGTTGTTGACCCATACCTCGGGGCTCCCCCGAGAGGCGGATGTGCCCTACTGGACCGACCATGTCTTTCCCAGTCGGGAGCAGCTGGCTCAAGTGGTTCCGACTCAGGATGCGGTGGCGCCTCCGGAAACGACCTACCACTATTCCAACCTCGGCATGTCGATTCTGGGAGAAGTTGTGACAGAAGTTTCGGGCTTGTCTTGGGCTGGGTTTCTGGAGAAGGAGATCTTCAAGCCGCTGGGGATGTCGAGTTCGAGCGGCGCGCCGGACGAGGCGTTGCTGCAACGTCGGGCCACGCCCTACATGCTCATGGGGCCCGATGGCAGCAGAGACATCTTCGACTACTACGATGCGGGTGCCATCGGACCGGCCGCCAATATGGTTTCGACGGTCGAGGACATCGCACGCTTTGCCTCCCTTCAGTTTTCCGATGGTCCGGCCGAAGGCGCACAGATCCTCAAAGGCAGCACCCTGCGCGAGATGCAGCGGGTCCATTGGGTCTACCCCAGCTTCTCCGGCGGCCGGGGCCTCGGCTTTTCCGTGTCCCGCCGAAGCGGCAAGAACTTCGTCGGTCATGGCGGCTGGATCGGCGGTAATCGCAGCAGTTTGATGATGGTGCCGGAGGAGAAGATTGCCGTGATCGCCGTTCTCAATGCCGACGACCGGAGTCCCTCTCTTTTCAGCCGTCAAGCCTACGAAGTGGTCGGGCCGGCGCTGCTGAAGGCGACCCGGCCGGAAACGGTTGCCAAGAAACCAGTTGAGGATCCGGCCTGGCAGAACTACGTCGGCCTGTATTCGGATCCCTGGGGCTGGGAGTACGAGATCTTGATCCTCGGTGGGAAACTGGTTGAATTCGGCTATGAATATCCGCCGGACGAAAGCGCTTCGGCCGGCTACACAACCCTGATTCCGGTTGAGGGTGCGACCTTCCGTAGGCCCGACAACGAGGGGATGACTTTCGAACTCGACGACGACGGCGCGGTCATCCGCATCAAGCGGCGCAACGACTACATCTTTCCAAAGAAACCTTGAGGACACTGACATGAATCATCCCTTTGACGCATTTACCTACCGTGACGGTGTGCTCCATGCGGGCGATGTCCCTGTGACCGAGATCGCCGACGCCGCGGGGACTCCGACCTTCGTTTATTCCGCCGATGCAATCCGGTCGTCCTATCGAAGGATCGAACGGGCCTTCGCACCCATTGGCGCCAAGCTCCACTACGCCGTCAAGGCGTCGTCCAACATCAATATCCTGCGCCTGCTTCGCGAACAGGGCGCCGGCATGGACGTGGTCTCCGGTGGTGAACTCGAGAGGGCTTGGCTGGCCGGAACGCCGATGGAAGAGATTGTCTTCGCCGGCGTCGGCAAGACCAGGGCTGAACAGAAAGCGGCCCTCGATGGTCGTTGGAGTCCTCTCAAGGATGCCGCCGAGCGTTTGGGCGGTAGAAACATCGAGGATCGCGGTCCCGTCGGCCTTTTTAACGTGGAAAGCGAAAGCGAGTTGGAAGTCCTCGCCGAGGTTGCGGCCGAACTCGGAGTCGTGGCGCGGGTGTGTATCCGGGTCAATCCGGATGTCGATGCCCGAACCCACGAATACACCACGACCGGCAAGGAAGAAAACAAATTTGGCGTCGCGGTGGCCCGCGTGCCGGTTCTTTTCGAGGCCTTCAAGGACAATCCGTCGATCGAGGTGACCGGTCTGCACGTGCACATCGGCTCGCCGGTACGTGAAACTGAGCCCTTCGAGTCCGCGGTTCGGGTACTCCTGGAGTTGATTTACCGGCTCGAAGGCGCCGGGCATGTCGTCAAGGTTCTGGATCTGGGTGGCGGCTGGCCGATGAACTATTCGGATGGAGAGTCTCCGGATATCGAGGACTTTGCCGAGGTGCTGGTTCCCCTGCTGGAAACACGCGCCAAGAATGGCCTGCAGATCGTGCTGGAACCGGGCCGGTCGATCATGGCCAACGCCGGGGTGCTGCTCACCCGTGTGCATCATGTCAAGGAGGGCCGCCGCAAGCGCTTCGTCATCTGTGACGCCGGCATGCACACTCTGATCCGTCCTGCGTTCTACCGGGCCTTCCATTTCGTGTGGCCCGTCCGGGTCGAGGCAGGCCATGTGCCGCCTTCGGCGATGGAAGACCTTGAGCTTCCGGACCTTCACCCCAGTGACGTCGTTGGGCCGATTTGCGAGACCGGTGATTTCCTCGCCCGGGAGCGGAATCTGCCCAAAGTCCAGCGGGGCGACCTGGTCGCTGTGTTCTCAGCGGGCGCCTACGGCATGTCCATGAGCTCGAACTACAACGACCATCCACGCTGTGCAGAGGTCCTGGTGGATGGTGGACGCTCGGTGCTGATCAACAAGCGCCAAGAACAGGCGACGTTGTTGGAGACCGAGGTGTCGCCCCGGGAGCTTTAAGCTTAGCCGCGTGCAAAATTCAGAAAACGACATCGATGCGGCCAGGACAAGAAGACAAATGAACCGCCAAGACGCAAAGACCGCAAAGGGAACGCAAAGAAACCATTGAAATCAAAATCCTTAGCGCTCTTTGCGTCTTGGCGGTTCAAAACTAGACCATGGGTTCATCGGTGGCAATTCGTCATCCTGGGTAGTTTTGCATGCGCTTGAGCTGACAGGCACTCGGGAATGGGCCCGAAAAGGCGTCGTGCATTTTCATGCTTCGTCAGGAGCCGCTTCCGGCGTCCTACCAGGCTCCCTGCTCGGCGCTGTCCTTGATGGCCTTGGCGTAACGTTCGTAGGCGTTGTTCCAGTTGTTCCGCATCGCAAGGTCGGATGCGTTGCCGTCGCCGCACTCGATGGCCTCGATCAACGTCCGGTGTTCTGAGGCCGACGCCGGTCTCGTGTCGATCATTTGTGAGCAGTAGTTCCGCCCGTAGAGCTCGATCGAAGGTCGCTGGGCAATGTAGATCGTCATCAATCGGCTGCCCAGAACCGCGCGGGCCAGATGGCTGTGAAACTCCCAATCGAGTTCCTCGATACGTTTGATGTTCGGTGTCGGCTCAGTGCTCGCTCGGAGGAGTTCGTCGTTGATGGCCCTCAGTTCCTCGGCGAGCCGCAGCCGCTGCTGCTCTCCGAGCTCGGCCGCGCGCCGCGCGGCCAGGCATTCCACGGCCAGCATGATGTCGACAACCTCGCGATAGCCTCTGATGGTGAGCCAGGCGACGAGGTATGGTGATCGTTGGCCCTCCGGGCGTTGGATCAATCCTTCGTGTTGCAGACGCGTCAGCGCCGCTTGCACCGTTCGCCGGCTCACGCTCAACTGCTCGGCGATGCTCGCTTCGATGATCCTGCTGCCAGGTGGAAACTCACCGCTGACGATGAGCTCGCGCAAAGCCTCGTAGCTTTCGTCGAGCCGGCTGGCGCCGGCGGTGTGGCCCGGAGTTTTGGAAGGTTCAGTCGTCGTCAATGAGTCTCCCTGTGAAGACGCGGCCTTCTCGCGCCTTTGGCGTCAACAATAGCACGCTTTGGTCTTGAGGCTAGCAAGAAGCTAGCGAAGATCCCACCTATCCCGCTTTCCTCACCCATTTCCTGCTGCGGTCGGCGAAGCACCTGAGGGGCGAAACGGAGGGACTGTTCTGTTATGGCGGCTGATCCCATCAGCCCAAGCATCGTTCGTGGTATGTTCGCTCAATGATCGACGAGATGAGAAAGAGGATTCTGGCGGAGGCTCGAGGCATCCTGCCCTGGATGATCGAGATTCGCCGTGACCTTCACCAGCATCCGGAGTTGGGTCTGGAAGAGTACCGGACTGCCGACAGGATTCAGGCGCTGCTCGGCGAGATGGGGATCGAGTATGAGGCGGGCCTGGGGGGCACCGGAGTGCTCGGTTTGATCCGGGGTCCGAACGACGGGAAGGTCGTGGCCCTGCGGGCTGACATGGACGCTTTGCCGCTCGAAGACAAGAAAGAGGTCGCCTACAAGTCAAAGGTGCCGGGCAAGATGCACGCCTGTGGTCACGACGTGCACACCACGATGCTCCTGGGCACTGCCCGCTTGCTCATGCAGCACAAGGCCTCGCTTCCCGGGATCGTCAAACTGCTCTTCCAGCCGGCGGAGGAGACGGTTGGAGGCGCCAGACTGCTGGTTGAGGCCGGGGCTCTCGACAACCCCAAGGTCGATGCGATTTTCGGTCTTCACGTTGATCCTGCATTGGACGTCGGCAGAGTTGGACTGCACTTCGGGCAGCGCAACGCCTCGTCCGATGACCTCAAGGTCATCGTTCACGGCACGTCGGCCCATGGCGCCTACCCCTGGGAAGGTGTTGATGCCATCGTGGCGGCGGCCCAGGTGGTCACCGCCCTTCAGACGATCGTCAGCCGGCAAGTCGATGCCCGCGAAGCGGCCGTCATCACCATTGGCGTGATCCAGGGCGGAACCCAGGGCAATATCGTGGCCGATCGAGTGGAACTGGTGGGTACCGTACGCTGTCTGACCCAGGAGACCCGCCGGTCGGTGCTCCGGCAGATACGGGAAAGGGCCGAGGGCGTGGCCTTAGGGATGGGCGCCCGGGCGGAGGTCGTCATCGAACCCAGTTACGATCCGGTCGTCAACGACGACGGTTTGCTGGGGATCGTGCGATCCAATGCCCAGGAATTGCTTGGCGAGGGGAACGTCGTCGTCTTCCCCAGACCCAACATGGGTGTGGAGGACTTCGGTTTTTACTTGAGCGAGACTCGGGGCGCCTACTACTCCCTGGGCGTTCGCAATGAGGCCCGCGGCATCGTGCATCAGGTGCACCACGGGCTCTTCGACGTTGACGAGAGCGCAATGGCCTACGGTGTCGCCTTGCAGATCATGAATGCGATGAAGGTGTTGGAACCATGCTGAACAAGGTCTGGGGCGGGTTCTTCTTCGTGGCCTTTGTGATCGGTGTCGTGAAATCGCTTTTCTTTGGTGATTTCGGCGTCTGGGCGCTGATGGTCAGCGCCGCGTTCGAGATGTCCAAGGTGGGGTTCGAGATCGCCCTGGGGCTGACCGGCATCATGTGCTTATGGCTGGGCATCATGCGCTTGGGGGAGAAGGGGGGCGCCGTCGACATTCTGGCCCGTGCCTTCGGTCCCCTGCTCCGGCGGCTCTTTCCGGGAATCCCGGAAGGGCATCCGGCCATGGGTTCCATCGTCATGAACATGGCGGCCAACATGTTGGGGCTGGACAACGCAGCCACTCCGTTGGGGCTCAAGGCAATGAAAGAGTTGCAGGAGATCAATCCCGATCCGGAGCAGGCCAGTGACGATCAGATCCTCTTCCTGGTGGCCAACACCTCGGCCGTGACTGTCATCCCGGCCACCATCTTCGTTTACCGGGCGCAGATGGGGGCCGCCGATCCCACCGACGTGTTCATTCCCATGTTGATCGCCACCTTCTGCTCTACGATGGTCGGACTGATCGTCACTGCGGCGGTTCAGCGGCTGCGGCTTTGGAATCCGGTAATCCTGGCCTACCTCGGTGGGTTGACCGCCCTGGTCATCGCCATGATCGTTTACTTTTCGCGGCTGGATCGCGAGGCGATGCAACTTCAGAGTTCGGTGCTCTCGAACTTCGTGATCTTCTCGGTGATCGTCAGTTTCATCTTTCTGGCGGCTCGCCGTCGCCTGCCGTTGTACGACACCTTCGTCGAGGGGGCCAAGGAGGGGTTCAACGTTGCGGTCGGCATCATTCCCTACCTGGTGGCGATGCTGGTCGCCATCGGAATCTTCCGGGCCAGCGGTGCGATGGATCTCCTGCTTGACGGCGTGCGGTGGGGGGTGGGCCTGACGGGAGTGGATACCCGCTGGGTCGACGGTCTTCCCACGGCGATCATGCGTCCCCTGTCGGGAAGTGGAGCGCGTGGACTGATGCTCGAGACCATGGAGGCGCACGGCGCCGACTCCTTCGTCGGGCGTCTGGTCAGTGTGATCCAGGGCAGCACGGAAACCACTTTCTACGTGCTTGCAGTCTATTTTGGTTCTGTCGGAATCCGTCGAACCCGCCACGCCCTGGCGTGTGGTCTTGCTGCGGATGTGGCAGGCGCCGTGGCAGCGATCCTCGTCTGTTATCTTTTTTTCTCTTGAACCTGAGGTTGATGGAATTGCAGAGTACTTCTTATAGTTTTATCAGAGCATTGATGACGAGTTCCAATTAGAGAAACACCTTTCCGAGCCTGGAGATAATAGCTGAAATCGAACGTATCTTTGTAAGGCAAGGCTCTCTTGAAGAGATTCGAGGAAGTGTACTAAAGGCTAGCAAAACGCGAGCAACATCGTTAAAATGGGTGGGCATTCCCGTTGCGCAACGATGGGCCCGAATAGGGCTAGACATGCCTGTTTTCTTAAGCTAGTCTTTGACGCAGCATAATGAATTATGGAACCAAGGTTTCATCGTCAAAACCCCAGGATTCCCCAGAACCTCGTACCGAGGTCACCCGTGGGAACCAGAGCTGGGGCACCCTCGCGACGGAGGCTTCGAACCCGTCCACCGAGAATCTCGACATGCTGTCCACCGAAGAGGTGGTCTCCCTGATTTTGGAAGAAGACCAACGTGGCTTGGAAATTGTTCGCCGAAGCCAAGAGGGCATTGCTCAGGCCGCTACCTGGGTTGCCGAGACGATTGACGGTGGGGGTGCTGTGGTTTTTGCCGGCGCCGGAACCAGCGGCCGTCTCGGGATTTTGGAGGCCTCCGAGTGCCCCCCGAC
>JAUWTC010000052.1 GCA_030609785.1 Holophagae bacterium | reverse complement strand
GCCGAGACGGATCCCGAAAAGGGCAAGGTCAGAGAGTCCGGCCCCCAGCAGGCTTGGCCCATGCAATCCCATTTCAGGACGTCCCAGGTCGAAGCACTGTCGCCGTTGATCATTGACGGCAGCACGCCCCGGTCGGGGATCAACAGGGTGACATCGCCGGAATCCCCACCTCCGGAAAGCCCGGCGCCTGCGGTGACGGCAGTGATGTCACCGTCTCCGCCCGCAGTCACCCAGGAAAGGACGGAGCCGTTGTAGCCCAGCGTCTGGCCGGCTGTCGGCGGGTTGCTGGTTCCCAGTTGACTTGCCCCAACAGCCCCTTCTCTGATCTTCGGCGTGGTCACGGAGTCGCCGGCCAGCATGGTTTCGGAGACGCCCTGATCGGCAATCGACAGGGTGACATCGCCGGAGGTTCCGCCACCTTCCAGACCGTCACCTGCGTAGACCGCTGTGATGTCACCATCTCCGGTGGAATTTGTGCTCGGAAAGAGCATCTCGAAGGTCGAAGGATCCTGGGATCCGTTGGCGATGCCGGATCCAAAGGCGATGACCCTTCCTGTGCCGTTTTCAACAGTGATGTGGAGACGTCCGTTGCCCGTGGGGCGTTGGCCGGCTCCGAGGTCTGAAATATTGAACTGTCGAGGTTCAAAGGGCTGGAGCTGAAATTGACTGGAGGCCAGAATAGACCCATCCTGGTCGAAGAGTTCCACCAATACCGTGGCCGGGCTCCCTGCACTCTCAACCATGCCGAAGTTGAAGCGAAAGGCCTGATCGTCCGCCTGGTTGACGCCGAGGATCTCGGTGGACTGCCCGACGGAGAGGGCCAGTTTCGAAGGGATTCCCCCAAAAAATTGACCCTGAGTATCGGACAGGCTGGCGCCCTCCTGGTTGTAGATGCGAGAGTTGACGATGACCTCCTGGTCGGACACCACTCGCAGCGCACCGTAGCCCTCGATGCCGAAGAGGGTCCAGGTGACGTCGTCGATCTTGACGGTGTCGCCTGGGGGAATGGTCAAGGACGAGGTGTCTGGATTGGTGTTGGCCTGGTTTCTCAATAGGAATTGGATTTGGCAGTTGGCCGTTGATGACGCCGGGTTGTGGATCCACAGAGTGGTTCTCCAGACAGAAGAGCCCACCCCATCTCCGTGGCCGACTGACGGCAAATAGACCTCCGTGCCGGAAAATCCGGCAAAACTCAGGGCTGTTACACCAAGAATCAGCCCGCACAACACGACAAATCGACATTGACGATAGGTAACCATCGATCTCTCCTTCCTCATCTGAATGCCCGTGAAATTCCCTTAAAGGTAAATGTATGTTCTCAAAGTTCGATGTCAAGTTGACGAACGGTAGCCTGGGCCCTGCCATCGCAAAGCCTTCGGCCGGTCATCTTTTTGACGTCTTTGGTGTCAAAACTGTAGGTGTGAGAATTCGAAAGGGTTGGAGGTATCCATGGTCAAGAAGCTGTCGTTGTTGATCGTTGCTCACATCATGTGTGCGTTGCCGGTGTTGCCGAACACGTTGACGGTGACCAGGGTCGAAGCCGGTGACGTCATCGTCCTGGGCGATGACTGGAAAACCCGACTGACTGGTATCTCGGTGCCGGGCCCGAGAGATCCCATCGGCTACCGTGCCTTTGACTTCACCAAGCGCAGCCTGGAGGGCAAGATCGTCAAGGTCTTCACCTTCACCACCGACAACACCGCGGCCGGCATCGTTCGGGACGAGGACGGTCGGCCCCGGGCCAAGATCCTGTTCGGGAAGGGTCTGGCAACTGATATTGCTGAACTGCTTCTGGAAAAGGGCTATGGTCGGGTTGACGATTCCATGTTGCCGGAAGACTGCGAACATTACAGGGACATCGAAGCCGAGGCAAAGCGGCGAGGAGTGGGGTTGTGGGCTGACAATTAGACGGCAACGCCACCAAGAGGAAAAAACAGCCACAAAAAGGGAAGGAATTACCATATTGGGCCGGTGTTCTGGAGCGCGGGGCTCCTGCCCCGCATTGTGGCGCTCGGCCCTCGCAAGCAGCTCAACTGATGGCACTCAGCGAGACCAACCGCCGGCCTCTTGGTTTTGGTCTCGCCGGGTTGGTAGACTCCCCCGATGGTCGTATTCCCCTCGTTTCATCCGCCCTGGTGGGCGCGTGGCCACCATGCCCAGACGCTCGGGGCGCGTTTGTTGCGCCCCAAGGGCCGGGTTCCCCTGAGACGGGAGCGGTGGGACACCCCGGATGGGGATTTCGTCGATCTGGACTTTGTCGACGTCGAGGGTCTTCGTGAGGATTGCCTGGTCCTCCTGCTGCACGGGTTGGAGGGTTCCGCTCGGTCGGGCTATGCCTACCAGATCTATGAAGAGCTGAGCCGGCAGGGATTTCAGACCGTAGGCCTCAACTTCCGGTCCTGTTCCGGCGAACTCAATCGGGGCCTGAGGCTTTACCACTCCGGCGAGACCGAGGATCCCAGGTGGGTATTGGGCCGACTCAAGGAGCGGTTTCCGCAAAAGAGGCTGGCGGCGGTCGGTATCTCCCTGGGCGGGAACGTCCTGCTGAAATTCCTGGGGGAGAGCGGCGAGAATTCAGGGTTGGATGTTGCCGTGGCGTGGTCGGTGCCTTTTGAGCTGTCGGAAGGTGCCGATTTCATGGAGACGGGGTTCGCCCAGACCTACGTCACGCGACTTCTGCGCTCGCTCAAGAAGAAGGTGCGGACCCGGTCCGAAGAACTGAGGCCTTTGGTTGATTTCGAGCGGACCCTGAGGGCTCGGACCTTTCGGGAGTTTGACGACGCGGCGACGGCGCCCCTTCACGGTTTCGAAGGTGCGGCGGACTACTACGCCCGGTCATCGAGCGCGGCCTTTCTCGGGGCCATCACGACCCCGACTCTGGTCGTCCATTCGGCTGACGACCCCTTTCTGCCCGTCGAGGCTATTCCGGAGACGGCCCTGAAGGCCAATCCGATGTTGACCCCACTGATCACCGAACAGGGCGGTCACGTCGGATTCATCACCGGCGCCAACCCGCTCAAACCCGTCTTTTGGGCTGAGAGTGTTATCGCCGACTGGTTGGTCGAGCGCCTGGGTTGAGGGCGCGGGGGAAGACATTCTCTCGCAAAGAGCGCAAAGGAAACACAGGGATAATTCAATTTTTTCTTCTTGGCGTTCTTTGCGAGATTATTGTGTTTTTCGTTCTCTTCCGGTTTCGTTTTGGCATGAAGACGTGTCCAAAGTACCATGAGGATCACATCTGCCATGAGCGACTCGAACGCACCACCGCCCGCTGTGGGGTCCGGACACGAGCGGTCCGAACGAGATCTACTGAGGGCTTTTGCCTCGGGCGATCGTTCGGCCGCCGACGATCTGGTGCACCGCACCTACCGAAAGACCTGGGCTTCGCTGTACCGCCTGACCGGTGGCGACCAGGAGCTGGCCGCCGATCTGTGCCAGGACACCTACCGTAAGGCGTGGGCTTCGTTGGCATCATTCGACGGCAGGGCGCAGTTTTCGACCTGGCTCTACCGCATCGCCTATACGACGTTCCTCAACCACATCCGGCGGCCTCGCCGGGTTGTGGCGATGGACGAGGGCGTGGTGGAGCGGACGCCGGCCCCGAACCCGGGTCCGGAGATGGCCGCCCAGCAGGCCCAGCAGGACGAGGGGCTCAGACGGGCCGTCCTCGACCTGCCGGATCCCCTGCGGGAAACGGTCAGTGCTCGTTTCTGGGGTGAGGTTTCGGTCAAGGAATTGGCGGCGGCCGACGGGATATCCGAGGTGGCCGTCCGAAAACGTTTACGGAAGGCCCTGTCGATCCTCAGGACCGAATTGGAGGTGGCGTCATGACCGAACGAGATCTGATCCGTCGGTTGGAGAACACGCCCGTGCCGCCCCCGCCTGAAGATCTGGCGGCACGGATCATCAATGACATTCCGGCAGAGATCGAGCTGCATCCGGAATTCGAACACGAAGAACACCGACGGCGGTTTCACCGGCGTCCCGTGTGGATGGCCGCGGCTGCGGCGGTGACCATCGCCCTGACCGGGGCCGTGACCTGGGAACTGCGGCACGAGCGGCCCTCGATCGAGAAGGTGCTGGCGGCCAAAAACGAACGCGGTGTATTCGGGGCTGACGACGCTGCCGGAGACGAAGTCGGCGGCCGGATGGTCGAGTTGGATGAGTCCTTCGCCGAGGCGCCGGCGCTCGAGATGAAGATTGATCACGATGGGGGCCTTTCGGGGGCCGAACCAGTGACGGCGGGGGCGCCTCCTGGGCAGATCGCTTCCAGGACCCGAGGGGGAGAAAAGAGGTCCCAGGCCAAGTCGTTCCTGTTGCTCGATCCGGCGCCGGCCGAGCCACCTCCCGAGGCCGCTCGTTGGCAGGAGGGGCTTCGCACCCAGGCAGTTGTCGGAAAGTCGGAGACCGTGCTCAACATCGTCCTGGAACCGGCGGAAATTGCGGAAGAAATTCGGGTGACTGGAAGCTCGCCAGTTATCGACACCGCACAGCTTGGAATTGGGGAGGCAGGAGCCGAGCGGCGTCCTACGCCTTCGATGCCGGTTGTTCGAAACGAGAGAGAACTCTACAAGAAGGTCGAACGGGAGAGCAAGGACTCGATGATCCTGGCCTACCGCAACTCCTCCCCACCGAAGGAATCAAAGGGCCGCGGTGTGGTTGCCCAGCCCTCGACCGGAGGCACGGCCGAACCCAACGACAAGCCCTACGGCGATATCTTCTTCGAACACACCGGAGTCAATCCTTTTGTCGATACCGAGGACGATCGGCTCTCGACCTTCGGCATGGACGTCGACACCGGGTCCTTCACGGTGGCGCGACGCTACCTTCGGGACGGCAACATGCCGCCACGAGCTGCCATCAGGGTCGAGGAGTTTGTGAATTCCTTCGACTATGGCGACGTTCCGCCCCGAAGATCTGATTTTCGCCTGATCGTTGAGGGCGCTCCGTCGGCCTTCGCCTCGAGCGAGCGCACCTACACGCTGCGCCTGGCCGTCAAGGCCCGTGAGGTTGATGCCGCTGATCGTCCGTCTGCGGTCCTGGTCTTCTGCGTCGATATTTCCGGCTCGATGAATCGCGAGAACCGCCTGGGTCTGGTCAAGAAGGCCTTGTTCGAGCTTCTGGAAAACCTCCGCCGAGACGATTACGTTGGTCTGGTTGTGTACGGCTCGTCGGGTCGGGTACTACTCAAGCCGACGACCGATCATGACGAAATCCGTCGGGCGATCGATCGGCTGCAGGCTGGAGGTGCGACCAACGCCGAGGAGGGCCTCGTTCTCGCCTATGATCTGCTCAGTGACGGGGATAAGGACGGTCGAATTCGCCGGGTCATCCTGTGCTCGGACGGCGTCGCCAACGTCGGGCGAACCGGCCCCAACTCGATCCTCAAGCGCATCCGGCGCGAGGCCGGTGACGGCATCGAGTTGACCACAGTCGGTTTCGGCATGGGGAACTACAACGACACCCTGATGGAGCAGTTGGCGGACACCGGCAACGGGCGCTACGCCTACGTCGATGAACTCGGTGAGGCGCGGCGGATTTTTGTCGAAGAGTTGACCGGGACCCTCCTGACCCTGGGCCATGACGCCAAGGCCCAGGTGGAGTTCGACCCCGGCGTCGTCTCGCGTTGGCGCCTCCTGGGGTATGAGAACCGTGACATCGCCGACCACCTCTTCCGTGATCCCACGGTCGACGCCGGCGAGATCGGCGCCGGGCACACGGTCACCGCGGTCTACGAGGTCAAGCTTCGGCCCGAAGCCGCGCGTCGCGGAAGGGTAGCCACATTGCGTTTGCGCTACCGTCCGATGGGCGGGGACGGTGAGATCGAACTCGACGAGACGCTCCGGGTCTCTCAGTTGGCCAAGAGCTGGGAAGACGCCTCGCCGGCCTTGAAACTGGCCTCGACCGTCGCCGAGTTCGCCGAGATCCTCAAGGGGGCCTATTGGGCCAAGGACGGTAATCTTGAGGATGTGCGGCGTCGTCTGCACCGGTTGGAAGATCAGGGCATCGAAGACCCTGAGCGTTTTGACGCTCTGGTGGAGATGGTCGGCACGGCTCGTGGGTTGAGGAGGCGGTGAATGAGCGTCAGGGGCCGCGATCCCGGCTGCCGCCCCGGTTTCCTGACGCGGTCGCTGCCCGCGGTCTCCAGCCCCGGACGTGGCCACCGGACCTTGATGCCAACCCCGGCCTTCTGGTCCGCCTTGCAGGCGACCCAGCGTCGCCATTTCCGCGGGGCCGAAGCCTGACGAGACACGCAACGAACACACGGCCCCACAGAAATGACGAGCGGCGGCCTCCGGCGTTGGCCGAGACTCGGTTGCCGGCAGCACCGCCGAGGGGAGCCCGGTCAGGCATTCTTCGCAGCGATACCGGTATTGGAAGGGATGCCGGGTGAAGAAGGCCTGACCCCGCACCCCCGTCCGGGAGGGGCGCCCCCGATTTTGTGCGTCGGCGTTGGCTGTTCGGATGCGGTCGCGGTTCCTGGCCCGCCTAGTTCTTCGGCGGGTCCTTCCCCACTACTCGTTTGACCAGGGTGCCTTTGGGCAGGACCTCGGATGCCTCGACCCCGTTGAGCACGGCCAGGGCGTCCAGCTCGATGGTCGAGGGATTCTGACGGTTGAACTGCTCCAGGCTCATCTTACGGGTCAGCTTGACGATCTTGAGCTTTTTGGCGTGGACATCGAGGTACCGTGGGTCCTTCAGCCGTTTGAAGCTGGGTAGGGAGCGGTACATCGCGTTGCTGTAGGTCTTCCATGTATCGGCCGAGGTGTAGCAGATCAGACGAAAGACGTGGCCTTCGTGGGTCCTGAAGCCGACGGTGCCGCGGATCGGGGGCGGTGTGTTGCCGGTAGCATCGGTTTGGGGGGTGACCTCGAAATGCCGGAAGCCCTTTCGCCACTGGGGACCCTTGCGGATGCCCTCCTGGGCAAAGAAGGCCCTTTCTGCCTCTTGGGGTGTCTCCCCCTGGGCCAGGGTCAGGACGACGAATGCGTTCTGGTCTTTGTTAACCCCGGCGACCAGTTGGCGCTGGTTGACGATCCGCCAGTCTTTCGGGAAATCCATGCGGAAAGCCATGTCCGGGTGGTAGAAGGTCGAGGCGACCGAATATCCTTGTCGCGGGTCCTTGCCGAAAGTCATGCCGTCCAACCGTCTGAGGTACTCATTCCGTTTGATCGTGCCCTCTTGCTGCTCGGGAGGAAGTTGGCTGATCATCTCCTCGAGGTTGGCCACCCGGCGGTCGGGACTGGGATGGGTTGCCTGCCACTCGGGCAGCCGGGCCTGACCCTGGACCTGGCCGTGTCGTTCCAGCATCTCAAACACCCTGGGGGCTTCGTGGGGATCGTAGCCGGTCCGGAGAAGGTAGCGCATGCCGAGGCTGTCGGCTTGACTCTCGTCGTCGCGGCTGAATTTCAGAAAGAGGACACCGAGACCCAGGTCCGCCAGCCCGGAGTACTTTCTGAATTCCTCCGAGGCCACGGTTGCGATCCCGACTCCCAACTGCGCCAACTGGGCCCGACTGATCTGCTCGACGCTGTGCCGTGCCGTGACATGGCCGATCTCATGTCCCATCACCGTCGCCAGTTGGGCTTCGGAGTTGAAGTGGGCGAGGATGCCGCGGGTCATGTAGATGAAGCCGCCGGGAACGGCGAAAGCGTTGACGGTGTCGTCATCGACTACCTTGAACTGCCAGGGGAGGTGCGGTCTCTCGGACACGGCCGCCAGCCGGTGGCCGATGTCCTGGATGTATTTCTGGAGTTCCTCGTCGGGGTAGAGGCCGAACTCGGCGGTGACGCCCTTGTCGTACTGGAGGCCCATGGCGATCTCTTGTTGCTCGCCGATCAGTGACAGCTGCCGTCGCCCGGTGGCCGGATTGAGCGTGCAGGCCGCGGCGACGATGAGGGCGCCCGCGGCGAGGGCTGTCTTTCCACTGGCAATCAGGGATTTGAGAGATAACCGGCTCATGGGAACCTCCGCTTCGGGTCAGGGACTTTCCTGGTTGATCGTATAAAGCGTCTGGGTTGGGAAGGCGAACTCCAAGCCCGCAACGTTGAAGCGTCGTAGGACCTCCATGTTGACTTCGGTCTGGGTCTCCATGATGTCGGCTTCTTTTTTGATGTAGTAGGTTTTGGTCAGGATTTGTTCAAACATCGATTTCCTCCGCAATCAGCGACGTATTGCCGACATGATACTCCGGCCGAGGGCCTCATGAGAGAATGAAAATAGGAGGAACGATGCAAGAAAACACTGGGACTGTGACCGGATCGTGCCTGTGCGGTCGGGTGACGTTTGAGGTCGAAGAACCCGTCAAGTGGTGCGGACACTGTCACTGTGACCTCTGTCGCCGGGCCCATGGCGCTCCATTTGTCACGTGGTTCGGTGTCTCGACAGAGCATTTTCACCTCACCGGAGGCGGAGACGATCTGCGGTGGTTTCACAGCAGCGAGGAGGCGAAGAGAGGCTTCTGCTCGGAGTGCGGGAGCACGATGTTTTTCAGCTCCACCCGGTGGGCCGATGAAATGCACATCGCCCTGCCGTTCGTTCACGGTGAAATTTCGAAAAAACCGTCGGTGCACGTCTATTGGGACCGGCAGGTTCACTGGGTCACAGTGGCTGACGATCTCAGAAAATTGGGAGGCCCGACGGGAGTGGAAGCGTTACCAGATAACCTGATACGCGATGGTGGCGATGTCGAAGTCGGCGCCGACTGAGGTGATGGCGCCGGTGTGGGCCGCCAGTTTGACGCTCTTCCCCCGTCCCGCGGGAAGGGAGAGGGTCAGCCCCACTCGGGAGTTCTTCTGGAGGTCGTCTTTGTGCACCTCATCGATGGTCGTCTCTCCGCCGGTGAAGTAGTTGGCATTCAGCGCCAACCAAAGGCCGGGGGTGAAGTTGTAGCTGATGTGGCCTTGAAAGTTGCCGATCGGATCCTGCCGCCGGGTCACTCCGCCGGGTGCGTCCGTATTGGTCGTGAAGACCCAGACTCCGACGGCCCCTTCGAAGATCCATTGTCCCTTGATACTCGAGTAGCCGATCTCCGGTTTGAAGGCCCATCGGTTGGTGCCGAAATTGATCAGGTGATCCGACGTGTACTGGCCGCCGGGCGGCGCCACGGTCAGACTGACGCCGAGGTTGCGCCCCTGTTTGTACTGGGCGAACTCCTTGGGCTTCAGTGCGGGCCCGCCGAGCAGGTTGACGGCCAACCGGACCCGGGGCGTCGCCCACCCGGCCCGATCTGCCTCGACAAAGGAACCGCCGATCGTTGCCGAACCACTCATGTAGACGTAGGGCATCGACAGCATCAGGTTGGCCGAACGCCCGAACAAGCCGAAGGATCGCACATAGCCCAGGACGACCGTATGGGCTTCGGCCTCCAGATCCTCGATCGGCGTCGACGGTTCGGTGACAACGTTGCCGGAGGAAAAGATATAGACGAATGCCGCGGCGTTGAGCCCGGTGGGCATGGTTCTATAGGCGCGAGGCTCGAGTTCCTGGGCCGAGCCGGTGGATGCGACCATGGTCATCAAGACCACCATAACGGCAAGGCGGATAGCGTCAATAATCTTCATTCGACGTGGTTTTCAACTCTGATCGGTGGGTGGAACTTCGATCGGCGCCTCAGGATCCCAACCGCCTCCCAGGGCGCGGTAGAGACGGATCAGGTTGGAAATAGCGTTTCCTTCGGAGGCGGCCATTTCGTCCTGCCGTGACAGGAGGCTCCGTTGGGTGT
>JAUWTC010000060.1 GCA_030609785.1 Holophagae bacterium | reverse complement strand
GTGTTCGGCGCGAGACGTGAACATTCGATAGGGTTCCCGATGTTCTCGGTTGACCAGGTCATCAACCAGAACACCGTTGTAGGCCTGTTCCCGTCCCAATCGAAACCCCGGGGTCTCCCGCAGTGACGCCACTGCGTTAACTCCGGCGACAAACCCCAACGCGGCCGCCTCCTCATAGCCCGAAGTTCCCATAATCTGTCCTGCCAAATAAAGGGCGGGAACCGACGACACCTGAAGATCGTGCCCAACCTGCCTTGGGGCCACAACGTCGTACTCAACCGCGTAGCCATAGCGAATGAATGAGGCCCCCTCAAAGCCGGGAACGGCTCGAACCACTTTCTCCTGAACGTCGGCCGGGAGGGAGGTGGAGAGCCCATTGACATACATGCTGGGACCGTCCAACGTCTCCGGTTCCAGGAAGACCGTGTGTTCCTTGTGGTGGGGAAAGCGAACGACCTTGTCTTCGATTGACGGACAATACCTGGGCCCCACACCATCAATCCGGCCCCCAAAGAGCGGCGACCGGTCAAGGTTTTCTTCGATAATGTCTCGAACAACCTCTGGTGTGCGACCCACCCAACAGACCGCTTTGTTGGCCACCGCCTGCGTCCTCCATGAAAAAGGTTGCGGGTCGCGATCCCCCTCCTGAATCTCCAACTTTGTGTAATCCAGGCTGTTTCGGTCAAGCCGTGGTGGTGTCCCCGTCTTGAATCGCCGCAACTCCAATCCCATGGCCCGAAGGTTTTCTCCGAGACCGACACTGGGGCGCTCTCCAAAACGGCCGCCTTCCCGCCGATCATCCCCTGTGTGGAGCACACCGCCCAGGAAGGTTCCGGTCGTCAAAATGACACATTCGCCCCGAATCGACTGCCCTCCCGCCAAACCCACACCGGAGGCCCGCCCCCGCTCAAGAAGGACGCTTTTTGCTTCGCCCTCGATGATGGTTATGCCCCGGGTTCGAGCCAAGAGGCGGCGCATCAAAAGACTGTAGCGCTCCTTGTCGCACTGGGCTCTTGGGCCCCACACGGCCGGACCCCTTGACGCGTTGAGCCGTCTGAACTGAATCCCCGATCGGTCAACCGCCCAACCTTGAATGCCCCCCAATGCGTCAAGTTCGGCGACCAGGTGCCCCTTGCCGATGCCCCCTGCTGCCGGATTACACGGCATCTGGCCGATAGTCTCTTTATGAAGGGTGACAACACACACGGTCGCACCCATCCGCGCTGCCGCCATCGCCGCTTCAATGCCGGCATGCCCTGCACCGACAACGACAACGTCCCAGGTCTTTACCATGGTGTTCTCACTTGCCGACACAAAAGGTCGAAAAGACGGCATCAAGGACTTCGTCGTCGTCCACTGAGCCCAAGACCTCGTCCAACGCCAGCATCGCCGACCGAATTTCTAATGCGGCCACCTCTTGGGGCGCGGAAACAATACTCTCCAGGTGTTCTCGTGCGCGGAGCAGGGCCTCGGAATGCCGCACATTGACCGCAACCGAGCCGCTCATCGCCCATACCGGCGCCGCCACCCGTTGGTGTATCTCCTCCCGCAGTCGGTCCACCCCTTGGCCGGTCAGACAGGAAATGGCCAACGCTCCTTCGGTCGGTTGTTCTGCCAGGTCCGCCTTGCTGACGACGTTCAGCTGCCTTTCTGTAGCCTCAACCTCTTGAAACCAAGGGACTTTACCATCATCCGCACCATGAAGAGCCAGGATGAGATCTGCCCGCCCTTCCTCTCGGCGCGCTCGCCTGACGCCTTCGGCCTCCGTGGGGTCTGCCACCTCCCGAATGCCCGCCGTGTCCACCAAAACCACCGGAAGGCCCTCGATTTCGAGGTCGGCCTCGAGAACGTCCCGGGTTGTCCCTGGCGTTGGCGCCACAATGGCCCGTTCCCGCGCAAGGAGCGCATTAAATAGTGTCGACTTCCCCGAATTGGGCTTCCCTATGATCACGACACGGGCCCCCTCCCGGACCCGAACCCCGGCGCCCACGGTCACCAACAACGCGTCGACTTGAGCCACACAGCCCGTCCGGGCCCGTTCCTGCGCCTCATCGTCAACCGCAACACCTTGTTCCTCGAAATCCAACGACCCTTCGACCTCAGCCAAGAAGGCAACAAGGGCGTTCCTCAGGGCACCAAACTCCTGCGACAATGCCCCGTGGAGCTGTTCTCTGGCCATGCGGGCCTGCCATTCGGTCTCCGCTTGAATGACCTCGTTGACTGCCTCGGCTTGGACCAGGTCCATTTTGCCGTTGGCAACAGCCCGCCGGGTGAACTCCCCAGGAGCGGCCTGTCGTGCACCGGCGGAAATTATGGTCCCTACAACGGCATCAACAATCCACCGAGACCCATGGACCATCAACTCCAGCATGTCCTCGCCGGTATAACTCCTCGGCGCCCTATAAGGAATTGCGATCGCTTCTTCAAGAAAGGCGCCTCCCTCCTCCTGAAGCCGAACCACGCAGGCGCGCCAGGGCGACTCCATGTTGATGTCCGGGCATAGAATCCCGGCCAATCGGCAGGTTTCCGGACCGCTAACACGAATCACAGCCAGCGCACCAGCGCCGGCTGCCGTCGCCCGTGCGACGATCGTGTCAGCGCCGCCCGAGAGGTCGGACGACAATCCGCTTGAGAAATCCTTGGCCATCGGAAATGGTCTCGACATCCGGATCGTCGGCCAGGGCGAGGTGAATCTCTCGCCGCGCTGCGGGAGTGAATGGTCCGATCGTCACTGGGCCCCTCCGCTCCATCGCCTTGTCGGCCGCCGACTCCGCTTCGTCTTGGAGTTTGAGGGCCCTTCGCTCTTTGTAGCCGTCGCCATCGAGGTGGACCGGAACATGATCTTGAAGCCGCCGGTTCAACACCCGGTTACAGAGGTACTGGAGGGCATCCAGGCCCTTTCCCAGTCCCGCCGTCAGCGTCCTGAGGTCGTCCCCACTGAGTTCGCCCCCCAACGCCTCCGGGCCGTCCGACAGCCTGACCTGGAGGTCGAGGTCCCCGGCCTTGAATATCTCCGAGAGAAACAACCCCAAAACCGCCATGGGATCGACCCTCGCTTCGATCATCACCCCATCTCGGTCTTCCTCGAGGATCTCATACTGAATCTCACCAATATGGGCTCGAAGGCCGGCGCACGCGGCGGTCAGGCTCTCGTCCAGGTTGCCACCCCGAAAACGATGGTCAGTCGGTTCCATCACTTTTTCCCTTTCTTCTGCCGCCGCCCACCACCTGGCATTTTGCGCTCACCTACCAGATGAAGGGTAACCTCTTGTTGGAGGATCGAAACAACATTGTTTGTCAACCAATACAGCACCAGGCCTGCGGGGAACCCCAAGAACATGATTCCAAAAACCAGGGGCATCATCCGCATCATGCGCATCTGGTTGGGGTCTCCGGCCTGAGGCGCAAGGCGTTGCTGCAACCACATCGTCGCCGTCATCAATACCGGCGTGATATAGATCGGATCCTTTGCGCTCAAATCAGTGATCCACCAGATGAATGGGGCATGCCGGAGTTCTATCGCGTGGGCAAATAGTGTGTAAAGCGCAAAGAGGATCGGCATTTGAACCAACATCGGGAGACATCCCCCGACCGGGTTGACCCCTTCCTCTTTGTAAAGCGCCATCGTCTCCTGGTTCATTTTCTGCCGAACCTGGGGGTCGGTCTTGTTCTTCTTGTATTTCTCCTGGATCACCTTGACCTTGGGCTGAACCTTCTGCATTCGTCGCATCGACACGGTCGACTTGTGCATCAATGGGAAGAGGGCCAAACGAATACCAATAGTCAGGAGGACAATGGCCCAACCCCAGTTTCCAACGTAACCATGAATCCATCGCAGAACCCTCAAAAAGATCACCGCGATCGGATGGAAGATTCCAAAATGCAGGGTTTCTTCCAGCCCTCCACCCTCGTTTTGCAAGAGGTCATACTCTTTCGGTGCGGAGAAGAGCTCTCCTTTGAATACGCCCGAAGAAGAAACAAGATCGACACGAAGGACCGGGAGTTCCGCCTCTTCTCCCTTTTCGTTAATCTCGGTCAGGTTGAGTCCTTCAATCAAGACTTCGGACACGTCGGTTTCTGGGCGGAAGACGCTGAGGAAATAAGTGTCTTCAAAGCCGGCGAACTTCAGTCCTGAGGGCACAACCGAGATCTGGCCGTCAACCTTTTCTCGACGATATTCCTCTTTGTCCTCAACCGTCGCTATCGTTGCGTCACCCCACGTCGCAAAACGGTTGGCCCTTTCGATGGGGCCTGTGTCTCGCATGCCCGTGCCGAGACTCATCACGTTGTTGCGGTCTGGACCGGTCACTTCGACCGAGACGCGCAGACCATATCCTCGGTCCATCGAGACCCTCTTGATGACGGACCGTCCCGCGCCGTCCGCCCAGGTGAACGTCAGGAGGCCGCCCGTCTGACTGGCCTCATACACCCTTGTGTCGGGGGACCCATCGATGACCATCTGAAGTGGCAGCGTTCTTTGAGGATGGACCACTGATTGAATCAGGTCCAGGGGCTCTCCATCAACATTGTCGAATTCCTTGAGAACCAACCGTTCAATTGCGGCACCTTGCGTATTGAAGGCGAGATCCATCACCTCGTTGGACACCTCGATCATCCGCGCCTGTCCGCCATCCGTGGCGCCGAGAAGACTCTCCGTAGCGGTGTCGGGCACGGCCTCTTCGCCCTCAATCGTCGCCTTTTGTTCGGGAAGACTCTCTGCCGGCCTGGTCGTCGTCTCAACCGCCCGGGGGCGTGCCGGTTTGGGTGGAGGAAAGATCACGGACCATATGGCAAAGATGATGGCTGATAGCACAAAGGCGATCAGGATTCGCTTTTCCATCGACATCGGTCACCTCTTGGTTCCGGTCGGTTCGCCCTGGGGTTTCTCTTCGAGGATCTGATTGAGGCGGGCCAGACACCGAGCGTAATCGCGCCAGACCTCCTGCCAGGATACCTCAGCACAACCCCGCCGAGCATTCATTACCACATCGATGTTGCCTTCAGGCAACCGGCTTCTGTTCAATCGGAACAACTCCCGAATTCGCCGCTTACATCGATTTCTGATGACCGCAGGCCCAATCTTCCGTGACGCCGTGATGCCCAGTCGGTTTTTTGCCGACGGGCCGACGTCAGCGAATACGACGACGAACCGGCCAACGACCCGGATGCCGTTCCGATATATCCTCTGATAATCCGCCCTCCTGCGAAGGCGTTGTGTTCGGGGCAAGCCCCGGCCCATCAGGCCGAGAGGTTCTTGCGTCCTTTTCTCCGTCGCGAACTGAGAATCTTCCGACCGTTGCGAGTCCGCATACGAAGCCGGAACCCGTGTTTTTTCTTTCTGCGCCTGTTGTTCGGCTGGAATGTCCTCTTCATAATACATCACGCTCCATATACATAGGGCGGCAAACCTTAACCCAGGTCCCCTCTGGTGTCAAGTCGGAGGGTTCCTGGGACAGCGGTGCGCTCGGTTGCAATTTTTTTGCATGCCCCCGGGGTGTTCCTCGACCCCGATGATGATAAGCTCCGAGTTGGCGATGAAAAAGTGGACTGAACTCCAACCGCACCTTCTTCAAATGCTCGGCGATGAAGAGTATGAAACCTGGGTCTCCCCGCTTCAGGCTCAGGAGGAGACGAAGGATGTCCTTGTTTTGACCTCCGCGAATCCAATCGTTCTCGACTGGATTCGAGATCACCTGATCAACGACCTCGAAGCGGTTGCCCGGAGCCATTTTGGGCGACAATTCCAGATTCGTTTGGGTTCGTTTCACGCAACCTCGATTCCAAACCAAAAGAATTCAACTCGCAAGATACCAACCCTGCCCCTGAGCCCCCAGTTCACCTTCGACCGTTTTGTGGTCGGCCCCTCGAATCAATTCGCCTGTGCCGCGGCGGCCGCTGTTGCCGAACGTCCCGGAGAAACCTATAACCCCTTGTTCATTTACGGTGGTTCAGGTTTGGGAAAAACCCACCTACTCCATGCAATCGCCCACAAGGCGGTCGAAAAGAACCGTGATGTCCGCGCCGTTTACCTGACCACCGAACAGTTCACCAACGAGTTTATTTATTGTCTTCAGACCAAGGACCTCGATCTTTTTCGGCAGACTTTCAGGGACGTCGACATCCTTCTCCTCGACGACATCCAGTTCATCGGCGGCAAAGAGCAAACACAGCAGGAGTTCTTCCATACCTTCAACACACTCCAGAGTTCCGGACGACAGGTTGTCTTTACCTCCGACTGCCGGCCCGCCGACATCAAGGGTCTCGAAGAACGCCTTCGTTCCCGGTTCATGCAGGGCCTGCTTACCGATATCCAACCGCCGGACCTCGAAACCCGTTGTGCCATCCTGAAGGAGAAAGGGCGGGCCCAAGGGTGCGACATTCCTGAAGACGTCGTCCTTTTTATTGCCAGGCAGGTTCAAAACAACGTCCGTGAGTTGGAGGGGTGTCTCAATCGTACGATCGCCTTTTCCCAACTGAGAAATGCACCCCTGACGACGGATGTTGTCCGCCAGGCGTTGTTTGACATCCTCCCCGAAGAACAAGAAACGACGCCAAATCATATAATTCGATTCGTAGCCCAACACTACGGCATTCGGGTCTCGGACATCAAAGGTCGCAATAATCGCCGATCAATTGCCCTCCCTCGTCAGGTCTCGATGTATCTGATTCGAGACCTCTTAGACCTCAGTTACCCCGAGATAGGGCGCCTGTTTTCCAAACATCATTCCACGGCAATGTATGCCGTTGAGACCATCGGAAAAATGAGGCGTTCCAACCCGGATTTCGATGCGACGTTGACCTCCTTCACGGACCACTTTCACGTTTCTTAGAAGATCAAACCCGTTTCTCTATTCCACAGGAACCTGTGGATTTGTTGTGAATGACCTGTGAATTCCTGTCAATTACGAAAAGCATCCACTGCCTTCCACAAGAAAAACACAGAAATATACACAGGTTTTTTCGGCCTTATCTTGTTTCAATAGAACAGTTCCATGAGAATTACTACTTTTTCACCGCCTCGACGATGATGATTACTTATGTTAACTTTTACACAGATTAAGGTATTGCCCGTCATCGGAGGAGTCATCGATGGAAGTGAAATTACAACGCAACCTCGTACTCCAGGAGCTTTCAATTCTCCAAGGAGTCGTCGAACACCGAACGACTATTCCGATTCTCGCGAATATTCTCGCGGAAACGGTAGAGGATGGTCTTCGGTTGGTAGCCACTGATCTTGACCTGACGATATTGACTGAGTGCGCCGCTGCTGTTCATACCGGTGGGCGGGTCACTCTCGAGAGTCGGGTTTTTCAGAACCTGGTCCGAAACCTGCCGGCGGACGACTTTGTCCTGAGGTTGGATGGAGATGCCGTTGATATCACCAGTGGGCGATTTCACTCTCGTTTGTCCATCACCGATCCAGCCGAGTATCCGACGGTCCCCGAGGTTCCTGATTCCAGTGACTACCAACTTCCCCTCGATCTTTTTCAGTTGATGTTGAAGCGTGTAGATTTTGCCATCACCAAGGATGACCCGAAATTTCAGCTCAACGGAGCATTGGTCAAGCTCCTTCCGGGCGAGATTGAAATAGCTGCTACCGACGGACATCGACTTGCGGTCGTCAGGGCCGCTGCACCGGCGGACACGCCTCCGTTTGAACAGCAACTCTTTCCCCGAAAACTCTTGACGGAGTTCGGTCGCTTCTCTGATGAAAGCGTTCGTATCTCGGTGGGAGAGAACCATATGGGATTTTGGATGGGCGATCGGACCTTGGTGTCCCGGATTGTCGATCTCCGTTTTCCTCAATATGAAAGGGTGATCGTCCGAGATAATCCGTATAGGGCCCGGATTGATCGACAGGAACTGTTGTCATCTCTTCGACGAGTCAGCTTGATGGCACATGAGAAGGCGCGGGGGGTTCGCTTCTGTTTTGACCCTGTTGCCGGAGAGATGACTCTGGTTTCGATGGGATCTGACAAGGGAAGCGCCGAAGAAACATTGACCATTTCCTACCAGGGTGAACCAATCGACGTCGCACTCAACGCCGGGTATCTCATGGATGTTCTCCAGGCCCTGGACGTTGATGTTGTCGAACTGCAGATGAAGGATGGAAATACCCAGACTGTGGTTGTTCCGGTTGAGGACGATCCTCGTCTCGAAGAGTATGTTTATGTTCTGATGCCAATGCGGCAGTAGAACCCCGGAGTTGCGGCCCTGGCGGCGGTTATGGAACTCAAAAAACTCGCTACATGGCAATTTCGAAATCTCGAAGATGCCTCGATGGATCTGGCCCCGGAACTGAATCTCATATTCGGATCCAATGGTCACGGGAAAACCAATTTTCTCGAAGCTGTCGCGGTGGTGGGTAACGTACGGTCTTTTCGTCAAACTTCAGTTCGCCGAATGGTTCGGCATGGAGGCACCTCATTTCGGCTCGAAGCGTGGGTAGAACAACGAGGTCAGACGGTTCATCTTCGGCAGATTGTTGAGTGTAAGACCTCGGTGGCCCGGCATTTTGAGGTCAATGGCGTCGTCGTGCCACTGGACCAGTACCTGATGCAGTTTCCCGTTTTTACCCTGTCTTCCGGAGACACGGATCTCGTCACCGGACCGCCCGAACAGCGCAGGTCATTCGTCGACAGAATGACGTTCTTCCTTGATTCGAACCATCTGAAGGATCTGACCCTCTATCGAGCGAGTCTCCGGCAACGGAATGCCGCCCTGGCCAACCAACTACCTCCAACCGAAATGGAACTCTGGGAGGATGGGTTGGCGCGAGCCGCTGCTGTGGTGGTTGCTCGTCGCATCAGGGTGGTCAACCGGTGGAAGGCCCGGTTCCTTTCAAAATACGAACTCCTGAGAGGCAAAGGTTTTCCGGATATCGACGTGGACTACCGAATGGAGCCGGGCCTCGAGGGCGGCGGCAGGGAAATAGTGGCGAATTATTACCGGCGAAGGTATAATAATAGCCGGGTTCGCGACTGCCGAGCGGGCTTCACTCTCGACGGGCCACACCGCCATGATCTTGCCTTGAGAGCCGGGGGTCATCCCGTCCGGGATATTCTCAGTGCTGGTCAGGTCAAGATCGTTGCTGCGGCCTTGTGGTTGTCGAATCTTGCTGAGGTTGAAGAACGGCGGAACGAACTCCTCCCGGTTCTGATCGATGACGCTGATGCGGAACTGGATGACAGGGTGTTTGGAAAACTGGTTCAATCGTTGGGGCACGCGCGGCAGGTGTTCATGACCAGCGCTCATGACAGGGGCATTGCGGATGTGATACCGGCAACGAGTTGGTGGTCGATGATCGAAGGAAAAATTCAACGGCGTGAACTCCCGTAGGGGTTTGGTATATGACTGAAATCTATTCTGAAGAAAG
>JAUWTC010000283.1 GCA_030609785.1 Holophagae bacterium | reverse complement strand
TGGTTGAGCTGGAAAAGATGCCTTCCGGTTCCTTCGACATCGTCTGCCTGGCCTACGTACTCCATGGATTGAGTCCCGAGTTGAGGGACACGACCTTGCATCATGCTGCCCGCCTGGCCCGAAACGGGGTGTTGGTCTTCGACTACTCGTGTCTCGGGCCCTGGCATGTGCGCCTGATCGAGTGGATCGAAGGGCCACACTATCTGAGCTTCATCGCTCGAAACATGAATGAACGCGTCTCAGATCATCGACTGGCGGTTGAAAAGAGCGGCGAGACGTCCTCTGTCGGGGCATGGTGGTGGTGTGTTGGGGAAGGATGACGGCGACAGGAACAGTCCGGCGTGCCCTTGAAATAGGGAGAAATACCGCCGTGCGTTTCCTTCAAAAACACAGGAAAAGGCGATAAGGACCGGGATTCAAAGGCACAATGCGGGGCAGGAGCCCCGCGCTCCCCCTCGTGAGTCTTGGGTCACCGTTTATGGAGCGCGGGGCTCCTGCCCCGCAACGGGACCCTACGGCCCGCCGTTGGACCAACGGGAGGTGTCCCCGGTCTCGAAACCGTCGATGAACACCCGCTCGAGCGCCAGCGAAATGGCAAAGACGCTACGGCCGTATGTCCCGACCAGGAGGTTCTCGCCTGTCGAATCGATCACCAACGAGGTCGTGACGACGTTGGGCAGGTTTGCACCGAGCATCGTCCAGGTATTCCCGCTGTCCAGGGTTTCGTAGACGCCGAGGTCGGTCGCCACGAAATACCGGTCCGGAATTTCCGGATCCGCGAGGAAATCGTTGACCGGCACTTCCGGCAGGTCACCAGCGATGGGCTGCCATGAGGCGCCCAGGTCGGTTGTCCTGAAGACATGCGGCAGGGGTTCGGCCCAGCGGTAACCCGAGATCGTCAAATAGGCCGTCTCACGATCGAAAGGGTCGGCTCGCACGGAGGTCACCCAGCGCTCGGGAAGCGTCGCCGACATATCGGTCCACAGCCCGCCGCCGTTGGTCGTCACGAAGACGTAGCCGTCGTTGCTGCCCGACCAGATGACGCCGGCGTCGAGTGGTGAGACTGCCAGCGAGGTCAGGCTGCCGTCCACCTGGCCGGAGTTGTTCTGATGCGGCCCGCCGGTAAGATCGGGGCTGATCGCGGTCCATTCACGGTCGCTGGTATTTCGATAGACGCGATGACTTCCGAAATACCGGGTATTGACATTATTCGGATCTTGAATGTGCGGCGCGTTCCAGCCTTTTCGATCGCCGGCACTGATGCCGAGTCCGGCTGAAAGCCAACTCCCACCGTCGTTGGTCGTCATGAAGAGGCTGCCGTACTGGTACATCGCCCAGATCGTGGTCGAGACATCAGGGTGCACAATCGCCTGCATGCCGTCGCCTCCGAAGACCTCTACCCAGTCGTCGATCGCGCCGGTCAAGGTTCTATTGGTGCCGTTGTCCTGAGCCCCGATGTAGAGTGCGTCGTTGTTGCCCTGGTCGACGGCCATCCGGTAGATTTGGGTCAGCGGTAGATTCGGCAGCTTTGTCCAGATCACACCATCAACCGAACGGTAAACCCCACCGTCGTTGCCGTTGTACATCGCCGCCCCGGCGCCCGAGCCGAACCCGAGGGCATGATGATCAACGTGCATTCCGCCGGAAGCGTTGTGGTAGCTGTCGCCTCCGTCGGTGCTGCGCCAGAAGGGCAGACCGAGCACGTAGATCGTATCGGGATCCATCGGATGGGTGCGTACGTTGCCGAACCACCACCCGTACGACGCGAAGACGCTGTCGAGGTCTGCGTCGGTGGTTTGGGTCCAGGTCCCTCCTCCGTCCTCCGACCGGTAGAGCCCGTCGAAGTACCCGATCCGGTCGGCGTACACAGCGTGCATGACGTCCGGTTGGCCGGCGCACAGGCTGAGGCCGATGCGGCCGCCATCCGCAGATGGCGCCGGTAGGCCACCGCCAACCAGAGCCCAGGAGTCACCTCCGTCTGTCGTGCGATACACGGCACACCCCATTCCGCCGTAATCGTAGAACTCGGGCTGACGGATGCGCTGCCACATCGCCGCAAAGAGTACGTTCGGATTATCGGGTCGCTGAACGATGTCGACACAGCCGGTCTGGTCATCGACGTACAGCACGCGTTCCCAGGTCGCGCCTCCGTCGGTGGTCCGGTAAACGCCGCGCTCGGGGTTGCCTTGCCAGTGCAGGCCCATTGCCGCGACGAAGAGTCTCTGGCTGTCGCTCGGATCGATCACGATTCGGCCGATCGAACCGCTGTTCTCGAGACCAACCGACGCCCAACTCCCACCCTGATCGCTCGAACGAAACAGGCCCGCTCCTCCGTAGGCAAGGCTGCCGCCGCCCGGGTTGACCTCTCCGGTTCCGGCATAGACGACACTCGTGTCGGATGGATCGATCGCCAGGGCGCCGATTGAAAGGGCCGGCATATCGTCGAAGACCGGGGTCCAGTGCAAACCACCATCTGTCGTCTTGAATACACCGCCCTCGGCCGCGCCGGCATAAACGATGTCGTCGTCACTCGGGTCGACGGCGATATCGGTGATTCTGCCACCGATGTTTTCCGGCCCGCGCGGTGTCCACGATGGGGCAGTCCAGCGAACGGCCTCACGATGGATCAGCGCCTGATCCCGGGCCTGTCGCCAGGTTTTAAGGGGGATCTGATTCTGCGGGAAGGCTCGTTGTTGGAAGAACCACTGGTTGGGGGCCTTGACCGGTCTTGCACGTCGGTCATCGCGGCCTCGGTCTTCGATCCAGAAACCGGCACTAAATAGGAGCAACACCGCCGGCGTCGCGAGTGCCAGTGTTTTGAGAAGCCGTGCCGACCAACGGCCCATGTGGCGTGGGCCGCCCTTGGACGACGTGATCGAGGTCTCAGACATTGGCGACCTTTTCGATGAAAACATTGGTTTCTCTCCTCTGACAGTCGACCGGGCACGCCGAGATTAGCAGAAGCGAGATGTTCCCTCGAGGGCATTCGCGATATGTCAACGGTGGAGGGCCGGTTCAGCGCGGCGTCCAAACCCGAGAGCGCCTGAAAGTGCTGGACGGGGCGTGCCAGAAGGCCGGGGTTGGGCCTCACTACCGGTCGTGGGTTGGCACTGACTCACAATTGAGAACGTATCGCACCGTTGTCCGGGCATCCGGATCGAGAGTTCAGCCCGGGAAGTCGAGACCATGGGGTCTGCCGATCTGAAGAACTCGAAGCGCCGGGATTGTTCATCAGTGGCCCTCAGGATGCTGCTGAAAAGGGAGAATTTTCACAAGATCGGTGATTGCACGATTTTCGGTGAGCGTGAAGCGGTTCTTTTCCCGTCATCTCGGTTGATTCTTCCCCTCCTGATTGGGTAAGATGCGCTCCGCGCGATTCCTCAAAATCGCGTTGTGGTTCCATCAACGAGGAGGCCCTCAGTGAGTCAACGTGTTCTCATTATCGACGACGAGGCAGAGATTCGAAGAAACCTGACCTTTGGGCTGACCCAAGAGGGATATACCTGTACGGCGTGCCCGGACGGGATTTCTGCAATCCATGAACTCCACCGTTCCCAGGAAGAGGGCGTGGGCTACAACTACCTGATTTCCGACATCTTCATGCCGGATATCGACGGCCTCAAGATCCTCAAGGTGATCAAGAGCGAGTTTCCCGACCTGCCGGTTCTGATCATTACCGGGTTCGGGGACGAGATGCTGGAAAGCAAGGCGTTGGCGGAGTACAACACCGGCTTCCTCGACAAGCCATTCGAGATTTCCGATCTGGTCGAGGCACTCGATGCCCTCAAGCCGGGAGCGACCACTCTGGACGAGGGGGCCACCGCAACTGGTGACGGGGAGATCCGTGAGGCGATGAGCGCCTACGTCACCCTGCGCATTTCGGACCCCAGACTGGACATGGAAATCTACCAGGAACTGGTCACGATGGATGGGATCGCCTCCTGCGATGCAGTTCGGGGTGACGTTGACATCATCTGCGTCTTGAACACCTCCTCGGAAGAGGAGATGGCGGCGTTGCAGCAGAAGGTCTCCGAGGTCAAGGGTGTCGAAGTGGTCTCGATGTCCCGTGTTGAGCGTCCCAAGCTGGACCGGGATGTTCACGAGTTCTTGAACATTTACAAGAACGTGGTCAAGGCCGCGGTCGTCCAGCATGGTTCGAGACCTGCGGACCTGAGAAGCTACGTCATCATCGACGTCGACAAGAACTTCATCCAGCAGGTGTTCACGACCCTGTTTTTCCTTGACGAGGTCATGGTCTGCGACATGGTTGACGAGGGAACCAAGCTGATCGGCGTCATCTCCCAGGCCGGTGCATTCGGGAAGACGCCCAAGATCATCGAGAAGCTGAGCCACATCGACGGAGTGCTGCGGGTCAAGCAGGCCAGCATCATTCAGTTGATGGACATGTGATTCGAGCTTCGCACGAGATTTGAGACGGGTGCTTTTCGAACGGCGTCCGAAGCGGGGCGACAATTTTCAGACAACGGGCGCCCGGAAACCCGCACCGGGACAGCCCCCAACCAACGGATGGTTGCATGAACCAGACAGAAACCGAATTCAGTTATCGCCTTTGGCGGCATGACGGCGCCCAGGGAGAGTTGATTCCTCTCCTGCAATCCGCCCAGGTCCACTTCGGTTACATCCCCAGAAGAGCGATCAAGTACATCTCCGGTGTGAC
>JAUWTC010000281.1 GCA_030609785.1 Holophagae bacterium | reverse complement strand
TAACGGCAGAAGACCGTTTCTCCCAACTCAAGCCGTCGTCGTCGGACGCCAGACACACTATGGTGTAGGTCGCCTCATTGCTATTGGGCGGACCATCGACTTCGGTAACGAAGAGTAGGAGCCGGCTTTCGCCCAGCGCCACGAGTTCAGTGTCAATCAGCATCTTGGACGAGGTCAGAACCCCGACAGGAGCTCCCAACCCGAGGCCCACGGAGGCGACCACCGCTCGCGGGGTCCGACCCCGCTCGATCCACGAAACCCACACACGATGACCATCGGCAGTGATCGCCGGCCAACGAAGGTCCGGACGGGCCGCGATCGAGGAAAAGGTGAATGCCCCGTCTGTCGATTGCATGATGCCGAGACCGACTCCGATCAGGATCACCCGGCCATCGTCGGTCGCCACCAACCGCGTGTCACCGGCAACGGGGGCCAGACGGCACTGGTCGTCGATCGCTGCCCATTGCGGCGCACGCGCCGGGGCCCGGCGTGGTGCCTGCGGTGGCGCCGACGCACAGCCAACCCCGAGGCCGGCCAAGGCCATCAGAAGACAATTCCGAAAACTCCACCGCATCGTCACTGCCGTATCATACGCTGGGAGGCTGATATTGGGATCGAAGAAGATGTGGCACGGCTCAGGCACCAAAGACTCCACCGGGGTAGCGTGGGTTCCTTTAGTTTTGCTGGTTTCGGTGTCCCTGATTGCAACGATCTTGCCGAACTGGAAACCGGTTGTCGATCAGGTAACCCGTAGCATACGAATTGCCTCTCTTCGTAATCCGGACCGGGCTCGGTTTGCGGTGAGCCCATGGCTGAAACCCTTTTTCGAGACGGCCGACGCTATTCGTCCTCACCTCGAGAGAGGCGTTCCAGTAATGGTGGGAGGCCGGCACCGGTTCTTCGTCGCCTATCGGTTGAGACCGAGAGTGTGCTTCCTCGATAACCCTCGTATTGAGGATCGACTTCACGAAGAGGGTTTGGCTTTTGTCAGAATCAACCACGAGAAAAGGGGCATCGCCAGAAATTTCCATACCCGAGTCCTGTTCGTCGACGGCTTCGAGGACGGGCATTCTTCAGTCTGGTCCGGGGGCCGCGCGGATCCACCGGAAGGGCATCGATGAGCTTGACCTTGCTGATGGTTCATCTCGGGTACCTCGGCACCGGACTCCTGGTTGTTCGACTGTTCGGCGACTCGGCTATTGGTTTCCGGCTTCGACGCCTGCTGGTTTCTTATATCGTCGGCCTGACCTGTCAGATATCGGTCCTGTATGCCATCGCCGCGGCAGGTCCGGCGCCTCACACGCTGGCGGTTCTCCTGACTGTCGTCGGCGTCCTGCTGTGGGCATTTTTTTCGGGCGTCGCGATCAAGGACTGGTGGACAGGACGACCTGAGAAGGAACAGCGGCTCCAACTGCGGATGGGGGACCTGCTGTCGCCACCGATGCTGCTCAGGTTGATGCTGATCCTGTTGCTGCTTGCTCCCGTCTTTTCGACACTGATGATCGCCAAGACCGTTCCCGTCTTCGGATGGGACGGTATAGCAATCTGGTCCACGAAGGCTTATGCCCTGTTCAACGGGGAGCACCTTCACAGCGATTTCTTCCTCGATAAAGATCGAGTCCATGCTCACCCTGGGTATCCCATTGCTTTACCTCTCTTTGAGTTTCAACATCAGGCCGTTGACGGGGAATTTCGGGAGATTCTGATCACACGAGCGCTGGTCACGGTCCTTTTGATCTGGCTCCTGGCATTCTTCGACATCGTCAGCGAGTTTGGGGGTCGAACAACCGGAATCGCCGTGTGCGTACTTCTGATGTACACCCCGGTCTTCTTCTCCCCGACCGTGATGGGCTACCCGTCTTCAGGTTTCGCGGATTTTCCGATCGGCGCTTTGGTCGCATTGGCAGTCGGCTGGTTCAACTCATGGCTCATCAAGGGGAATGGCATCGACCTCCTCGGGTCATCTGCAGCCCTGGCGGCAACCGTCGGAGTCAAGAACGAGGGTTCGGTCTGGGTTGTCCTGGTCCTGGTCATCGGATTGGTTTCCATCGTCGTCGTCCGGCCCCACATGAGGAGGCGAGACCTCTTGGTGATGTCGATCCCCGTCGTGAGCCTCGTGGCCTTGAGGTTGACTCATTACCATTTGCCCACCTCATCGGATGTTCATGCCCCATCTCTTTCGGAGATCAAACAGCTTGTTGACGTGATTCCCCAAATGGTCGAATTCGGTGTTCGCGGCTGGTTGCGGCGGACCCGAATTCTGGGTTTTCTGCCGGTTATGGTTCTCGTTGGCTACGCCATGGGTATTTTCCGCCAGTGGCGAAACCGAAATTCCATACTTGCACTGGTCGGACCCGCAATGTGGTTGACGATTTTCTTGGTAATGGCATTGACGGAAGTCCAGTTCGGCGGCCTGGTTCAGTATTCCCGGGTCACGTTTCCCAGGCTTCTTTTCCAGGCCATCCCAGTTTCGCTCTACTGGGCGGTCCTGATGAACAGTCCGCTGTTCCCACAGTCCAGGGCCTGAGGTCCTGCATCTTGCATAAGCGACCTGAAACCTGAAAAGGAGACCTGAAACCTGGTCGCTGATCGCTCCCAGCGGTACACTAGGCTCGCAGTGGCAAAAAGATTCCTTCATCGTCTGCTCAATGACCTTCCCCTGGTGGGGGGAGGCCTTCGGGCTGTCCGATATCGGGCCCGGCTAGCCCGCGGAAAGTCCGGCGGCGAGATCCGGTACCACACCATCGCCGGTGACCCTTCCCACGGATGGAGCGTAACTCTGTGTTCCACCCTCGACCTCGAGGAGATCCGCCGGTGGACGACAGCTCAGACGCTGGAGACCATCGAGATCACCGATCAGGCGAGTCCGGATCTTGGCTGGTTTCTGGCGCCCGGGGCGGTCCTTCCCGCGGCGCCTCCGGGCTGGTTGGAGTCTGCGCTGCTGGTGGCCTCGACAGAGAGCATCGACGCGTTGGCCTTGGCCGAACGGGTCAGGAATGAACCCCAAGTCCTCCCGGCATCGGCCGATGAGCTGCTGGATGCTCCCTGGCGTCCCCTGACGCTCTTTTCGGCTCAGAGCTTCCGTTGGAACCCCGAGACCGACACCGTTCAACCCCGCAGGAAAACACTGACGGGCAAGGTCATCGGCCCGGGCGGCATCGGTTCCGCCCCCCCTCACACATCGGCCGACTCAGCCCTACGCCGCGGCCCCTACCTGGGCAACCGCCCTCTCCCCGCCCTGCTTGAAATCGGGCTCAGGGGCCGTCTCGCGGTCGATCGGCCGATGGGCCAAAATTCACAACCGGGAGTTCTGGTTACGGCTCCCTTTCTCGCCCGCGGTGGCGCCGAACACACGCTCTTCGAGACGCTGACGGTCCTTCGGTCCACCTGTCGCATGGCCTTCGCCACCCTGGCGCCCCACCTGCCCGAACTGGATGACCGCCGAGGCGATTTCGAGAGCTTGAGCCCGCACCTCTTCAGCCTGGGCGACTGGGTCCATCCAGACGCGATGATGCCGATGCTGCTCCACCTGATCGACCACCTGGATATCGACGTCCTCTACAATGCCAACGGCACGACCCTCTTTTTCGACTTCGCCCCCCGGCTCAAGGCGGTTCGCCCGAACCTGCGCATCATCGACCACCTCTACGATCACCGCGTCGGCTATATCGAGCGTTACCGGGATCCCGGACTTCTCCAGTCCATCGACGCCTGTATCGCCGAAAACCGTCCGATCGCTGAGGTCCTGACCCACACATACAACTGGCCCGCCAAGCGCGCACCGGTCATCTGGTCCTGCGGTAGACCCACCGACAGCCTCCCACCCGAGGGAGCCCGGGATACGATCCGCCGTGACCTGCGCCACGCGCTGGGATACGCCGATGACGATGTTATCTTCCTGACGGCCGCCCGCATGCATGAACAAAAGCGTCCGCTGGATCTGGTGCGTCTGGCCGAGGCAGTTGCGAACACCCCCAACATCCACTTCCTGATCGTCGGCGGCGGACCAATAGAAGAGGCCATCGACCGTGCAATCGCCGAAACTCCGACCGCCAGAATACGGCGATTGCCCTTCCGGAAGGACATCCCGGAACTGATCTTGGCCTCCGATGTCGGACTGTTGGTCTCGGACTTCGAGGGCCTGCCGGTCTTCCTTCTGGAGTGCCTCCAACTGGGACGTCCCTTCCTGGGCACCGACGTCGGCGACCTGGGCCGGGTCCTCCGGGAAACCGGCGCCGGATTGGTCGTTGAAACGCCCGGGGATGTCGAGGCTCTGGCCGAGGCCGTCCGCAGCCTGGCCGATCGGACCGTGCGTCGAGAATTCGGCGCCAACGCCCTGACGGCGGGCGAACGTTTCTCGCCGGAACACTGCGCCCGGGAGTACGCCCAGGCTTTCTTCGGTGATCATTCATGATTGTGCTGGGAATGCGCCGCAAAGCTCGCATCTTCCGGCGGGAGCTCTCCGTCCTCAAATACCGTCTGCTGCACACCCGGGGCACTCGAGCCCCGGCCAAGATTGTCGCGACGGCGGTCCCCGACTCAAGTCCCCCGCTGACCCATCCGGCGATCGGAGTCATCGCACCGGCAAGCCTCAGCTCGGACCGCCTGAAAGAAGTCTTGGCCCACCAAACCGAGACATCCTGGACACTGACGCCCGACGCAACCGACACCACACCATGGCTCTGGTGCCCTGGCTCAGGGGTC
>JAUWTC010000183.1 GCA_030609785.1 Holophagae bacterium | reverse complement strand
AGGTTCAGACCCAGCAAGTTAATAAGACCTCCCAGCTGCAGTGGGATGCTCCCGCTCAGCTGGTTTTCGTTCAGTTCCATTAGCAACAAGTTTGAGAGGTTACCAAGCTCTGGCGGTATGCTCCCGCTCAGCTCGTTGGAGTTCAGTCCCAGCCACTGCAAGCCTGAGAGGTTGCCAAGCTCCGGCGGTATGCTCCCGCTCAAATCGTTGAAGCTCAGGTCCAGCGACTGCAAGCCTGAGAGGTTGCCAAGCTCCAGCGGTATGCTTCCGCTCAGCTGGTTGGATTTCAGGCCCAGGCCCTCCAAGGTTGAGAGGTTGCCAAGCTCCGATGGTATGCTCCCGCTCAGATCGTTGAAGCTCAGGCCCAGGACCTCCAACCTTGAGAAGTTACCAAGCTCTGCCGGTATGCTCCCGCTCAGCTGGTTTTGGTGCAACAACAGCACCGTAACGTTCCCCCCAGAGCACGTTACGCCCTCCCAAGTACACTCCGTTCCCACATCACCCAACCAGTTCGTGTTGTCCAACCAGTTATCTCCATCGGTACTGTTGTACAGGGCGATCAAGGCGTCACGCTCGATTGTCGGGATCTGGGCACTCGCCACAGTTGCCACGAACATCGCTGCACACAGCAAAACAACCGTCCTCATGGGTACCTCCTGTTGATCGGTCAGTCTACTGTATCCGCTGATCATCGGGGATAGGGATTTCCTTTTCGCACACCGCGAGCCTACCACTGAATTGGTGCCAGGCTTTAGGAAATTGGGAGGTTCGTTGAACTGCTGCAGATCGGCCCCCCAGTCACAGGCAGGGAAGAACATCTTCGAACTTTCTAAGATCCTAAAGCTGGCACCCATCCTCTTTTTCCGAGCGCGGCAGAGACTGTAAAATAGGACCGGCCAAACGGGAGGCCCACACAATGGCAAGGTCCAGACACAAGCACTTCGACTGGGAGCTGATTCGGGATTCGTACGTTTCGGGTGACGATAGCGTGACCCTTCGAAACCTGTCCAAGCGACCCAACGCTCCATGCCTTCGAGCCGTCAAAGAGAGGTGCACGAACGAGGGATGGGTCGCTCTGAGGAAGCGACACCGGTCAGTAGAAAAGGTGCCAGGGACATGGAACTAGTGTTCTTCAGGCCCGGCCTTCGGCGGCGCATTGAGGCCGCCGTATGCTCAACGACTGCCGATCGCCCCCGCTCGGTGCATTTCCCGGAGGGGCTTGGTTACAGGAATCGGGAGTCATCGCCCCTCCGGAAAATGACCTCGGCGGCCTACACCGTTGGCCGAGACTCTGTTGCTGAGGCGACCGCCGTGGGTTGCCAAGCTCGCATTTTCCCTTCGCAGTACATAAATCTGAGGGTCCACCTCAGGAAAATCCGAAGCATGGCACGCCCCGTTTGAGAGGATTGGGCGCTCAAAAAGTCTGGCGTCGGCGTCGGCCCTGCCTTTTGATTCTTGGCTGCGCTAGACAACTGGGACAGCGTCGGCTGGCAGTGCCCGGATCAGCAGTCGCATCAAATAGGATCTATAGGGAACACTCTCCTTTTCTTCAGAGGGTGATCGGACTACGCCGCCGCCTTGAGCGCGGCCGCTGGATCGGGCCCCTGCAATCTGCCGCGGATCACGGCCCCTGTTGCCGATATGGCCGCTGAACGCCAGAACCAGTTCAAACGCTCAACAACCAGCTCACGGGCCAAACCACCAGCCGGTAGGCCTGGGGGCCAAGTCGGTGTGTGAAGGAGTGCTATGCCTCCCTGCACCCGTCTTCAAGCCAATCCAATAGGGCTCTCGTCCGGGTGATGAAGAACGGTATCAGTGCCTCACCCGGATGAGCCGAGTCATTTTCAAAAATAAGCAAGCGCGATCTTCCCTCGAGACGTGACAGGGGTTCCCTTTTGAGGATCCGGCGCAGGGCCGAGGCCTGCACCAGGGGGGCCTTCTCTGCGAGGCTCTCAACGTCCAGGAAGAGCCATATCTGTTCAAGGGCACTGAATAGACGAGCCCATACAATCCACGACATTTTCGGCGCTGATCCTAGAAAAAGCCCTTTCCAGGTGTCTGGGGTCAATCGGTAGCAACGACGCCTGCCCTCAGTGGTCGATACAAGGAAACCGGACTGGCTCATCTCGGACATTGCCTTTGAAATCGTCGCCGGAAAGTAGTAACAATCCCTGGCGATTGCTCGGGGTGACCCGGTTTGATTGAGCAGAAGAAACTGCAGCACGTCGCACCGGGCGTTCACACCGAGCAGGGCCCTCAGTCGAAGGAGAAGATTGCTGGGGTGTTCCGGGCGAAATATTTCGGCAACTCCACGCTTGATGAACTGCTCACGCGCGAAGCCAAACTTTGCGAACCCCTCATCTTCCTTCCTGACAACCGGGAGTGGATTACCGTTGGACAGAAAAAAAAGTGGCTCTAGACTATTGGGTTCGGTGGAGGGGCGGCCCGCCAGCTTCGCCCATTTGTTTTGGCTGACGGACGTGCTGATCGCGGCGGCCAGCGCATTGAGCACCGGCTCGCCGACAAATACTTCGTCCCGAAGCATGCGCTTGATCCGTTGGACATTGATGAACTGCCCATTGAGCCGAAGCCACTCGAGCACCGCATCAAAGAGCCTCGGGTCCGATCGGGCGAGGGTGCACGTGATCAACAACAGCGCTTCGGGATCGACGACGGAGGCGTTCCATGCTTTCTGGCTACCGGCCACTCCCAGTGCCGTCCACTGGCGCCACAGGACCGACAGGAGTCGGTCCCGATATTCTGCCCTAAAGTTCGTCAGCAACATCACAATACCCAGTTTTCCCAAGCAAGTCCTTCAGGATCGCAGCGAATCCCGCTGAAACGTCGTGAGACATCGCCCACAAGGCCGCGCCTTTGATTTCATCTGACGCCGGTTCGAGTGCCAGAAGGTCCTCAATGTGGTACCCGCCACGATCGACCGCAGCGTACAACTTGAAGTAGATCTGGTCCAACCGATCAATGAGGTGCACCGTCAAGATTGGGCCGTACTTTCGACTGCACATTCGGCCCTCCAGTCCGGCAGGGAGGCCCATTTGAAACAGCCCACCCTCCCCAGAACTGGGGCCAGTGTTGAGCCAATTCTCCGAGACGCCCATGTCCTCGGCCGCCTCCGCCACGGCCAGAAGAAGATCGTCGGGAAGCGGGTCCGGTGATCGCAGGACCTCGGATGTCGAAAGGGCAACGACATCTACGTCCTTGGTTGTTCGGGGTACGAGGCCTGTGAGTATCAAGGCCGCCCCTCCACAGACCACAATCTCGACCGGGCGTGCGCAGTTCTCCTGCAGCCGGATAGCGAGTGACTGGAATGCCTTGTGTAACGCATCATTTCCGAGGTGTTGATCGTTTTCTATCATATCTCTGGTAGTCATAATGGCTACTATAAATCATTGTTTAGCCAAATGCCACCTGACCCTGACGCTGAGGACCGCGACCGCCCCCTCCCCGACGGCGCGTGCGGGGTCCGGCATTCTTCATCGGGCAGACCTCCCGACAGAGCCTACGTTGCGAAGAATGCCGAGACCGGGCACCGCTCGGCGAGCGCGTTGGCAACCGAGTCTCGGCCGACGCCGTAGGCCGCCGAGGACAGTTCCCTCAAGGGCGATTTCTTCCCATTCCCAGGCCCGCTGCCCTTGAGGGAAATGCACCGAGCGGGGGCGATCGGGAGCCCAATGGTGAACGACAATCTCGAAGCGCCCCCGAAGGCCGGGGTTGAACTTCAGCCTCCGGGACGAGAGTCGAAGGGGGTCAGTTAATCCAGGGAACTATTTTGCCCATGAAAAACCGCGCCAATCGGCGCGGCGAATCGACTGCGTGGTAGCCCGTACGGGATTCGAACCCGTGTTACCGGCGTGAGAGGCCGACGTCCTAACCCCTAGACGAACGGGCCACGCGGAGAGGTACGGTAACACATGGGTTACCGAGGTTCAAGAAAGTCGAAGCTGGGAGGCCAGGAAGCTGGGACGCTGGGAGGCAAGAACGCTGGACCTCTCTCGGCCCCCTCCTTCTGACCTCCATATCAAACCGCCAGATGTTATACTGACGCCCCAATTTTTGTACCGGAGGATTTCATGAGCATTCGAGTTGCCATCAACGGATTCGGTCGCATCGGCCGGCTGGTCGCCCGCCACCTCAAAAGCCGCGACGGCATTGACATCGTCGCCATCAACGATCTGACGTCGCCCGACATGTTGGGCTATCTTTTCAAACACGACAGTGTGCACGGAAACTACCCCGGTACGGTCGAGGTTACGGCGGAAGGCATGGTGATCGACGGCGACGTCATCAAGGTCCTCGCCGAACGCGACCCCGCCAAGCTGCCCTGGGCCGAACTGGGCGTCGATTTTGTTTTTGAAGCCACCGGTTTCTTCAGGTCCCGGGAGACCGCGGGCAAGCACCTCGAAGCCGGCGCCAAGAAGGTCGTCATCACCGCGCCCGGCAAAGAGGTCGACGCGACCTTCGTCATGGGTGTCAACCATAAGACCTACGATCCTGCGTCCCACGACATTGTCTCCAATGCGTCGTGCACCACCAACTGCCTGGCCCCGATGGCCAAGGTGCTGAACGAGACCGTCGGCATCGAGCACGGCTGGCTGACGACCACCCACGCCTACACCAACGACCAGAGCATCCTCGATGTGCAGCACCCGTCGGACAAACGACGCGCCCGCGCGGCTGCCATCAACATCATTCCGACCTCGACCGGCGCGGCCAAAGCCGTCAGCCTGGTGCTGCCCGACCTCGCGGGGAAGTTGGACGGCGGCGCCATGCGCGTACCCGTGGCCGACGGCTCGGTCTGCGACGTCATCTTCGTCTCCAGCCGTGAAGGCACCGCTGAACAGCTGATCGAAGCTTTCAAGACAGCTGCCGCCGGCGAACTCAAGGGTATCCTCAAGGCCTCCAACGAGCCCCTGGTGTCCTCGGACATCATCGGCGAGAGCCACTCGGTGGTCGTTGACCTCGAACTGATCGCACAACGGGCCCCCAACTTCTTCCGCATCGTCGGCTGGTATGACAACGAGAATGCCTACTCCGTACGCTGCGTCGACCTGATGGAGTACATGGCGAGCAAGGCATGAACCTGCCAGGCCTCTCAGATCTGGCCGAGCTTGAGAACGCTCAGGTCCTGGTTCGTCTGGACCTCAACGTCCCCCTGGCCGATGGCATCGTTCAGGACGACACCAGAATTATGGCGGCCCTGCCGACGATCAAGACCCTCCTCGCCCGGGGGGCTCGTCTGGCCCTGTGCTCCCATCTGGGCAAGGCCAACGGCTCGCCTGATTCGAGCTACAGCCTCTGGCCGGTTGCCGGCGTTCTGGCCGAAGCCCTCGGTATGGAGGTTCCCTTCGTCGAGGACTGCCTGGCGCCAGACCGCTCTGCCGTTCTCGCCGAGCATCAGGTCCTGTTGCTGGAGAACCTTCGGTTCCATCCCGGTGAGAAGGCCAACGACCCGGACTTTGCCCAGGCTCTCGCCGACGGTTTTTCCCACTACGTCAATGACGCTTTCGGCACCGCCCACCGCGCGCACGCCTCGGTTTCGGCCGCACCGTCGCTCTTTGATCACGGGCACAAAGCAACCGGCGAGTTGATGGAACGCGAAGTCGAGTCTCTCAGTCGCGTCGTTACCGACCCGGCACAGCCCTTTGTCGCCGTCGTCGGCGGCGCCAAGATCTCGACCAAGGCCGCATCCCTGGAGGCCCTGTTGGGCAAGGCACAGCGCCTCTTGATCGGCGGGGGCATGGCCAACACCTTTTTCCTGGCCAAGGGCCTCGAGGTCGGGCGCTCCCTGGTCGAGACAGATATGCTGGACACTGCTCGCGCCGTGATGGATCGGGCCGATGTCCTGGGCGTCGAACTGCTGCTGCCCACCGACGTCGTCGCCGCCGATACCATCAGCGGAGCGAGCCGTATCGAAGTGGTTGCGGCCGAGGCGGT
>JAUWTC010000457.1 GCA_030609785.1 Holophagae bacterium | reverse complement strand
TCAAGACCCTTCAGGCCGAGTTCAGCCATGAACGGGTGGGCGTATCCCACGAGGCGATGATGGTGGTCAAGGAGAAGCTGCCAGGCATGATTACCTCGGCGGATGCTCTGGCCGAGGCCGAATCGTTAGACGCAGCTCGCAGCGCGTTTTACGATTTATCGAAGCCCCTCGTGCAGTGGCGTGAAGGCGTGGGCCAGGATGCTCGACCGTCGGTCGCGTACTGCCCCATGCACAAGAAGTCGTGGCTGCAACCCGGTCAGCAGATCGGCAACCCCTACGGCGGCATGCCCGGGTGCGGAAAGATCGTTTCGAAATAGATGAGAACACGGCCCCTTGGGCCGAATAACAAGGAGATACCTATGAGAAACCCAATATTTACAGCAGCATTTCTGGTTGCCGGCGCGTCCCTCGCTCTGGCCCAAGGCGGCGGCATGGGCGGCGGCATGATGGGCGGATCAGGGATGCTGGTCATTGCCGATGACAACAGTGTGTTGGTGACCGAAATGGGCATCGACGGCGGGATGATGGGCGGCGGCGAATTCCAGCGTGAGTTGATCAATATCGGCGCCGACGGCGAGGAGCGGTGGCGTGTTTCTTTCGACGAAGGTTGGCCGATGATGCCGACGACCGAAGGAGACCTCGTCGTGCTGACGCTTGCCGACGACTGGTGGATGGGTGACGGCGGTATGGGCGACGGCGGGTGGGGAGGTCCAACCAAGGTCCAGGACGGGGACCACGAAGGGCAGGCGGTCCTGATCGCCCTGAGTCTTTCAACCGGTGAAGAACTCTGGCGGCTGGAGATCGACGGCATGATGGCCATGCCTCAGTTCACCGAAGACGGGTCCCGTTTGTACTTGACCATCCGGGACATGGATGGCGACGGACCGATGGGGTCCGACCCGATGCACCAGGGTGATGCCGCCGGGTCAGACATGCTGATGACGAGCACGCTGATGGCTGTCGATCGGGACGGGAACGTGCTGTGGACCCTCGACCTCGACGGCGGGATGATGGGTCCGATCGCCAATGGAGGTGTGTGATGCGCAGGCGGTTGATTCTCGTTGTAGCGTGTTTGGCGCTTGTGCCCGTCGATGGGATGTCGCAGGCGGCATCCGGCCACCTCGAGGGCTACATTCCGGCAGTGGCGAATGCCGAAGGTCTTTTCGACTCCTCCTGGACCACCGATGTCTGGATCTACCAACAAGGTGCGAGCGTGATCCATCTCTGGTTCAATCCCAAAGGCCAGGACAATACCGACGGTCAGAGCATGGTGATTGCTCTGGACGACCCGGTCGTCCAGATTACGGACATCGTTGGTTCCTTCTTCGAAACCGAGGGAGTCGGCAGCGTTCACTACCTCGCCGACGGGCCGGTGACCGTCGTCAGCCGGACATGGACCCCCGGACCTGAAGGCGGCGCGTACGGCCAGACCATTCCCGGTATCCCGGTCGCTGATGCATCGTTTGCCGGAAGCGGTCAGGGCGGGGCGCTCCGTATGCTGATCGATCAGAAGTCCGACGCCAGAGCCAATCTCGGCGTGGTCTACGTCTCACCGGTAGCGGTCACCGTGGCCGTCGAGATATTCACTGCCGACGGGCAGCCGGCGCCAGGGGACTCTTCGTTTGATGTCAATATTTCGGCGTTCGGGATGAAGCAACTCAACGATGTGTTGACCCGGTTGCCGGAAGGAGAGCGGGAAGGGCTGATCGTCCGGGTCGGCATCACCTCGGCCGAGGGAGCGATTCTCGCCTACCTCTCCAAAGTCAACAATACGACCAACGACGCGTCGTACCAGGAGGGTTTCAGGTTTGCTTTTTGAACCGGAACGGAACGTCGAACGCTCAACGTCCAACGTCCAACGTCGAAGTTCGCGTTTGGGGTTGCCGGTTGTTCGGTATTGACGCTCGGTACAAATGGTGTCGGGATTCTTGCCGGTGGGGCCTTGCGTTCCTTTCGCCTCGGCTGAGGTCGTCCCACTACAATCAGTCCTCGGGCGTGCACTTCAAGTTTGGACGTTGAACGTTGGACGTTGGACGTTCAACCAGCCCTGTTGCAGCCCTGAATTTCTGCCTTGATTCGGCTCTGCGTCTTTGTGCCTTTGCGTTAAATTTCTTCTCTCAGCCGACCAGTGATTTATAGGACCTTGGAGTCAGTGCCTATCCGCTTTGGCTGCGGCCAAGAGGCCAAGCTAGAATGCCCCATGCGAATTGCGTGGGTGATTCTTCTGTGTTTGTCGGTGGGGAGGGTTGCCTACGGTGCGTCTCCCTGTTTGCCGTGTGTCGGACTGATGGTCGAGGATGGCGCTCAGGCGGTCTCGGCGGTCGGGTTGATCCATTCGTTGGGCGAGGATGAGACCCTCTTCGTTGCCTGGAATGTGCCGTTGGACGGGACTTTCGATCCCGGGGTCGTCGCTCAGGTCGAGGCCGGAGGCGCTTCGCCGTGGTTGGTGGTTTCTTTCGAGACCGGGTGGCCGCCGGCCGATCATGACCAACAGCTGGCGTCGGAGTTGGCGGCTCTT
>JAUWTC010000135.1 GCA_030609785.1 Holophagae bacterium | reverse complement strand
TGAGAATCCTTGGAGGAGGTGTGATGAGCGAACACGACACGACATCGCGAAGAGGAATCCTGGCCTCCCTCGCCATGGGTGCCGGGCTCGTCGCGGCGTACGGAGTACTCGGCCTTCAGGGACTCGCGTTCCTGTTACCGAAACGCCTACGCCCGAAGACCCGACTGCTCTATGCGGGGCGCATCGATGACTATGAGATCGGCGGCGTGAAAACCCTGTACGACCTCGAAGGGACACCGGTTCTCGTACAACGTTCCGAGGAGGGCTTCACGGCCTTCGACTCCACGTGCCCCCACCTCGGATGCAAGGTTCACTGGGAACCGGACAACGATCGGTTCTTCTGTCCATGCCACAACGGAGAGTTCCGGCCTGACGGCGTTGCCTATGCCGGACCGCCCGGAGACGCCGGGCAAAGTCTGGCAAAGATGAACGTCGAAGCCAACCCGGAAGCCGGCGTCGTCTACCTCGAGGTCAAAGACGTCAAGAGGAGGAAGGCATGAGCAGCTCCAACTCCTCTTCGAAGTTCAGCGGCCTGGCTGAACGAGCCAACGAACTCTTTCCTATGGATTGGGAACTCCTCCGGCACGCAGGGGCGGAGCCGGTCCCCTACCACCTGAAGAAATGGTGGTTCTGCCTCGGCGGCACTGCGATGGTCCTGTTCATCGTGCAGGTCATCACCGGCATCATGCTGACCTTCTACTATGTGCCCTCGCCGGACCACGCCTACGCCAGTGTCGAGACGATCACCCACAGCGTCCGCTACGGCTGGTTCATCCGGTCGATCCACATGTGGTCCTCGAACTTCATGATCGTCGCTGTGTTTCTCCACATGCTGCGAGTTTTCTTCACCCGGGCCTACCGCAACCCGCGGCAACTCAACTGGATGGTCGGCGTCATGCTTTTGGGCCTGACCCTGACCTTCGGCTTCACCGGCTACTCGCTGGTCTATGAACAGCTGAGTTTCTGGGGCGCCACCGTCGGCTGCAATCTCGCCGGTGCGCTACCGGTCATCGGACCCTGGGTCGGCGACTTCCTCAGGGGAGGGCCGGAGGTTGGCGAACAGACCCTGACCCGTTTTTTCATGCTCCACGTCGCCATTCTCCCGGTCATCGCGTTCATCCTTCTGGGCATACATGTGATGATCATCCGGCTGCACGGCGTCACCGAGCTTCAATTCGAGGGCGAAGTCATTACCGACGAGAATCGTTTCTTCCGATTCTGGCCGGAACACGTGACAATGGAAATCCTGGTCGGCGTGCTTCTGATGTACCTCCTGACCATTCTGGCCCTGATCTTCCCCGCCGACCTCGGCGCCCAGGCCGATCCCACGACGACTCCGGCACACATCAAGCCGGAGTGGTACTTCTACTTTAACTACCGAATGCTCAAGCTGACCACACTCAAGATGAGCGTCGCGTTGACAGGCGCGCTCGGCGGCGTGCTCTTCTTCTGGCCGTTCATCGACGGTTGGATCGAAAAAAGGCTGGGCAACAAGAGCGACCGTATCGTTGTCTTGATCGGAACCATCGCATTTCTCGCATTTCTCGGCTTGACCGTTTGGGAAGCCGTCGCAGCACATTAGTGGAGGAGAGAGAATGACACTGAACATGAAACGCTGGATCGTCGCGGGCCTCTCATTCCTGTTTCTCGCCGCCCTCTTGGTGGTGGCTTTCCAGGAATCAAAACGGCACCGCATTGAAGAAGGACTCGAACCCGTCGTTACCAAAATCAACAAAGGCTGCGTCGACTGTCACCGCACCGACAACCCCGCTCTCGTCATGGAGTGGGAGCACTCGCAGCACGCGATTTACGGCGTCGGCTGCGTCGATTGCCACAGCGCCGAGAAAGGCGACATCGACGGATGGGACCATGAAGGGGTCTTCATGTCCGTTCTCGTGACGCCCAAGGACTGTTCCGAATGCCACGTCCGCGAGTTCGAGGAGTTCTCACGCTCCCACCACGCTCGTGCGGGTGAGATCATCATGAGTCTCGACAATGTTTTGGCGATCGAGGCCGCAAGCACACCTGACAACCCTGCCGACGCCATCAACGGCTGCTGGCAGTGCCACGGCACAATCATCAACTTCGAACGCGACGAAAACGGCGAGATCGTTCGAACAGGCAAGGAAGACAGGCCCGTCCTCGACTCCAACACCTGGCCCAACAGCGGCATCGGCCGATTCAACCCCGACGGATCGCAGGGCTCATGCCACGCCTGCCACTCCCGGCATTCTTTCGACGTCCGTATCGCCCGCTCACCGGACAACTGCGGCAAGTGCCACATGGGCCCCGACCACCCGCAAATCGAGATCTACAACGAATCCAAACATGGAATCGCCTTCCGCGCCAATGTCGACAGAATGGCCCTGGACAAGAAAGAGTGGATCCTCGGTCGGGACTACGCAGTGGCGCCGACCTGCGCCACCTGCCACATTTCCGGCCACATGACGCCCCAAGGCGTCGAAGTCGGCAACAGCCACGACATCGGCGAACGCATCAGCTGGATCTTGAGGCCGAAGGTCTCCCACAAGCTCAACCAGGTGACCTTCACCGACGGCTATCAGAAAGACTATCCACACACTACGGAACTCCCGGCCGTCGGCGATGTCGTCGTCGTTCAACAGAAGGTCGTCGAAAACTTCGAGTTGATCACCAAGGATGTCGAACGGACCGTCGCTTCGACCAAAACCTGGGAAGACCGTCGCAAGGCGATGACCATGGCCTGCCGCAACTGTCACAACGACCACTTCATCGACAATTTCTACCAACAGTTCGACGATTTGGTCAATCTCTACAACGACAAGTTCGGGAAGCCTGCGTTGGCGATCATGAACGAGTTGACGGCCGACGGTGTCGTCGATGCCGGCGCGCCCTTCTCGACCGAGTTGGACTGGGTCTACTTCGAACTGTGGCATCACGAGGGCCGCCGCGCTCGCCACGGCGCCTCGATGATGGGGCCGGACTACACCCATTGGCACGGCATGTACGAGGTCGCCGGCACTTTCTACAACGAGTTCTTGCCGCTGGTCGTGGAGGCCGCCGAAGAGCACAGCCACGCCATGGGTCGAAAGTGGAAAGCAAAGATCGACACCCTTCTGGCATCACCTGACCACGTCTGGACCAAGGGTCTCAGCCCCGAAAAGGCCCAGGCATTGGCCGCCGAGTACAAGGCACGGTACAACCAGTAGCGATCGGCCCGAGTCGATGCTCAAGGAGAAAGAGGTCTGATATGGCAACAATCTCAACGGTTGACAACGCTCTGGACAGCCTCGGGAGAATCCCGGCTGAACTGGCCAGAGGCATCGGACCGCTGGATCTCAAGGGCGTGCTGAACTGGGGGTGGCATGCGGTCGCATTGCTGGCCCACCATCGTTTGCGGCCGGCCCAGGAGACCTTCGACCATTGGTTCTGGGACTTCCTCGAAGCCGGAGAACCCGCCTTCGACGTCGAGCGTGACGCCCGGTGGGAGGAGAAAAAGCGCCTCAGTCTGATCGAGATGCTGGATATCTTGAGTTCGGAGGAGCTACCCATCCTCAAACCGGAGTTCTTCCAGGGATGGCAGGACAGGACCACCCGGTGCCGTACGCTTCGAAAGCAGGTCACAGCCGTGATCGGCTCGAGCGTCGGGCAGGCCCATCGTGACCGGCTGGTGCTCTTGCTCGCGGCCTACCACCGCCTGCTGCGCCTCCCATCGGAGGTCGAATTGGAGGCTGGCGCCCTGCGGAACGCCTTGCCCGCTCTGTTCGATCTGACCGAGGCGTTGATTGATCGAGATCACGATCATTCGGCCCCTCTGATCGAGGCCGTGGCGGCTTGCCGCCAGGCTCTCAATTCAACCTGATCCTCGTTTTCTCTTTTTTTACCCCCCGGGAAACCGGGGGGCTTTTTCAACCGATCTGCTCGCAAAAAATTTGAGGATTGGATACCATGAACCTCAGGATGTTCTGGGCTCGATCTCTATTCACACCGGCTATCATCGTCATGCTCGGATTGTCTTCGGCTTCAGCCCAGTCCGGCGATTCACAATCCAATCACCCCTATTTTGTTGGTGAAGTGGTCGTCAACTCTGAAGCAGATAACCCCGCCGACGGCACAGGAACCGTTGAGGTTCTTGAGGCAGATGAGATCGCCGCCCTGGGAGTCACGTCGGTCGCAGAGGCCCTGGAACATGTCACGGGCGTTTCGATGAGTACCGGCGCCAGGAATGAGCAGAGGATCTGGATCAGGGGTTATCAACAGTCCGAGGTTCTGGTTTTGATCGACGGCATCCCGATCGCTGATCCCTATTCCGGCCAGGTTGATCTCGGACAGATCTCCGTCTCGGACGTTGCCAAAATCGTCATAACTCGCGGCGGCGCGTCACCGGTGTATGGTCCCAACGCCCTGGGCGGCGTCATCAACATCGTCACCGTTCAAGGTGTCGAGGGACTCGGTGCCGAGGGCCACATTCGAATGACCGAGAATTCCACCGTTGAAGCTGATGCCGGCTTTGGAGGGGCCCGAGGGTCGTTCGATTGGTACCTCGGGACCAGTTACGGCCAATCCGATGGTTTCGACCTGAGCGAGGACTTCGAGTCCACGCCATTCCAGCCCAGCGGCACACGAGTCAACTCAGATTTCGAGCGTTTCTCCATGATGGGCCGCATCGGCTTGAAATCGGAACAGCTTGGACGGTTCACTGCAACGCTTCGCCTGATCGACGCCGAAAAAGGCGTTCCTTTTCACACCACTCAACCATCCGGCTTTATCAAGTTCTCCCGGTTCCCTGAATGGAGGCAGGGAACTGCGGCCGTCGGATGGGAGAAGAACCTCGGAAACACACGGTTCATTCGCGCTCAGATCTTCTCCCATTCTTTTGACAACACTCTCGACGTGTACTCCGACCCGGATCTCCAGGATCTCATCCTGCGGTCGGCATTCGCCGACGACTCTCTCGGCGGATTTGTCATCACAGGACGGACGATCGGATCGCACCACCTGACCGGCGCCCTCCACTTCAGGGAAGATGACCACCGCCGCTACGAAGGCAATACCCCGACGGCCCGAGTCCTGGTCGAAACCTACACCTCCCGAATCGGGTCAGCCGCTGTCGAAGACCGCTTGGACCTCAGTGCAGACTGGAGACTCATCCTGGGAGGCAGCCTCGATTTCCACAGAGTCGAAGAAAGTTGGAATGCCACAGAAGGATTTCTGGGCCGATCCTCCGACACTGTCTTGTCTCCACAGATTGAGTTGAGGAATGACATCACGCCGACACTCTCGGGATCACTGGCGATATACCGGAAAACTCGTTTCCCCACCATTCAGCAGCTCTTCGCCGGCGATATCCCCAGCCCTCATCTGCAGCCGGAGCGAGTCACCGGGAGCACCCTGGGATTTCGGTGGCAACCCCATTCGAACCTGGAACTGGACACGGCGCTTTATTTTGATCAGGTCAACGACGTCATTTCCAGAATTGGTCGGCATGCCCCTTATGAGAATCACGACGAAGCCGAAATTTATGGTTCCGAGATCTCGGTCCGCGCCCGAAAGGGTCGGTGGGATTGCCGTCTTTCAGGAACGTGGCAATCGGCCGAGTTCACGCAGTCCGCACAGGGTATGCAAGAAATTCCCTACGTTCCGGAGTCGACAGCCGAAGCCCGGGTGAGGTACCGCGCCGGCCATTCCACCAACCTCCTGGCCACCTGGCAATGGGTCGGTCCGAGAACCTACTACCACTGGGACGAGCGGAGAGAACTCGACAGCTATTCTCTCGTACGGTTGTCACTGAGCCAAGGGTGGAGGAACCTGGAATTTCGCCTGGATCTTGAAAACGCCCTGGATGCCGATATCGAACAGGAGTGGGGCTATCCCCTGCCTGGGCGGCGGCTCTGGCTCAGCTTGCGGGTGTCTTCCTAATCCAAAAAGAAATCCTCTTTCCCCAGGTCGTGCTTCTTCATCAGGTTATAGAGTTGGCGGGTCGACAGCCCGGTCCGATCAGTGACTTCGGACAGGCGCCCTTTGGACAGTTTCAACGCGGTCGACAGGTATTGCCGCTCGAACTGACCCAGAACCCGGTCCTTCTCCTCACGGTAGGGCGGCAGGATCGCGGATTCGATGCCCTCCGCGGGCAGGTGGAGGATACCGTCGGAGCAGAAAATCACAAGGCGTTCGATGACGTTTTCCAGCTCCCGAACGTTGCCTTCCCATGGCTGGGACTTGAGCCATTCGACCAGTTCAGGCGTCAAGTTCCGGATGGACTTGCCGTGCTTGGTAGCGATCCGGCCCGCAAATCGAGAGGCCAGGCGCGGGATGTCCTCCCGCCGCTCCCTCAGGGGAGGAATGACCAGTGGAACCACATTGAGGCGGTAGAACAGATCCTGACGAAATTCCCCCTGTTCCACCAACTCTTCGAGCGGCTGGTGCGTCGCTGTCACCAGTCGGAAATCGACCGGCAGGGACCGGTCGGCCCCCAGCGGCGTCACGGCTCTCTCTTCTAGGACCCTCAACAACTTCGGCTGAAGGGCCGCCGGCAGATCACCGATCTCATCGAGCAGCAAGGTGCCGCCGGCCGCCGTCTGAAAGCGGCCGGCCCGCTTCCGGTCCGCACCGGTGAACGCCCCCCTCTCATGGCCGAAGAGTTCCGCTTCCAGAAGATTCTCGGGGATGGCCGAACAGTTGATGGCGACGAACGGACCCTTTGACCGCTCGGAGGCGGCATGTATCGCCCGCGCGACGACTTCCTTGCCGGTTCCGGTCTCACCCCGGACCAGGATCGTGACGTCGGTCGAGGCCACCTCGGTGATCAACTTGCGCAACTGGCGGATAGCCGGCGCCTCACCCACCAGGCCATGCCCCAACTCCAGGCTGTCGGCAAGGTCGAGACGACAGCGCAGCTGGTGCATCTCTGCCGCCCGACGGCACATCAGGGCCAATTCGTTGTAATCAAGAGGCTTGGTGAGATAGGTGAAGGCGCCTT
>JAUWTC010000296.1 GCA_030609785.1 Holophagae bacterium | reverse complement strand
GGTAGGGGTACATCTGTGAAAAGCTGAATCGGACAGTGTGGCTTTCGATTTTCTCGACTGAGTCGATGAAATCCTTGGTGTAGGCCCCGTACCAACCGACATCTGAGGAGGTCTGCGCCTGCCAGGTGAAGACGACATCGTCGGCAGTCACCGGCTCACCGTCACTCCAGACGACGTCTCGGCGAAGCTGAAACGTCAGCTCGAGACCATTCGCAGAAAAGTCCCAACTCTGGGCGAGGGCGGGTGCGAAGGTCGGCGGATGATCGTGGTAGTCCGGCATTTCGACTGCCAACGATGGGTAGACCAAAGCCAGGAGGTCCTCGCTGAATTTTGTTTCCGTCAGGTAGGGATTCCAGTTCTGGATGTCGGCGAGTACGCCGATGACCAATGTGTCGCTGCGATCCTCGGTCGGTTGCACGCAGGCAAAGCAGGTCAGCAACCCAAAGCAAATGAGGGTAAGAGCTATCGCCTTGAAGATGGCCGTTGTCTTCATGCCTCCATCCTAACCCGGCGGAGCGGGAACCAAGACGAAGCGGGGAGCCTTAAACCCGAGCCCGAGCCCGGTCCCGTGCCCGTTACCGACTTTCCCCCGAGGTCCGCTCGAACTGATGATCTCCTCCTCGCTATAGGCCCGACCTGACACCTGAGGATTCCCCTTGTGTGTCCCGTGGCCTTGCTTCGAGCGGCCGCGAGGAAATGCGGCGGGAACGATAACGGGAACGGGCTCGGGATCGGGGAAATCCCACGGAGTGCGATCACCGGCATACTCTCCTGCTGAAATCCATCGTATGGCGCCGGCTTGGTTTCTGCCGAAGGAGTCCGCGGGTACGTGGCTGAGACAATGGTACGATGCGCCCACGAGGAGGGGCACAATGGGTGGCACGGTATTGATTTCGGTTTCGGACAAGAACGGTCTCGATCGTCTTGGCATTGGGCTGGAAGAACTGGGCTGGTCCATCCTGTCCACCGGTGGTACGGCGAGGGCGTTGAAACAGGCGGGTTGTGACCCTGTAGAGGTCAGTGATTTCACCGGATTCCCGGAGATCCTCGGCGGCCGAGTCAAGACCCTCCATCCGAAGGTCTTTGCGGGGATTCTGGCGGCGCCGACGCCGTCGCATCAAGCGCAACTGGCCGAAATGGAACTCCCTGAGATCGATATTGTCGTGGTCAACCTTTATCCATTCCGGGAGACCGTGGCCACAGATGGTGTGACGCTCGAGCAGGCTGTTGAACAGATCGATATCGGCGGTCCCAGCCTGATCAGGGCGGCGGCCAAGAACCACGCGCGTGTGGCAGTTATTGTCGATCCCGAAGACTACGAGAGCTTCCTTCGTGAACTGGCCGCAGGGGAGATCACCCTGGAGATCCGGCAGCGGCTGGCGATCAAGGCCTACCGCCAAACGGCCGCCTATGACGCGGCGATCTCGACCCATCTTCCCGCGTTGGTTGATGGGGGGTTGCCATCGCGAGCCGCAGCGGTGGCTCACGACCTTTTGATGGGTGACGAAACGACCCTCCGCTATGGCGAAAATCCCCACCAGTGGGGCCTGTTGGCCCGATCGACACCCCCTTCCGGCCTGGCTTCGGCACGGCAGATTCAGGGCAAGGAGTTGTCGTACAACAATTTGGGAGACGCAACAGGAGCTTGGCGATTGGTGTGGGACCTTCCCGGTCCTGGTGTGGCCGTTATCAAGCACTCCAATCCCTGTGGAGTGGCCCTGGACCCGGCGATGGATCAGGCCTTTCTCAAGGCCCGTGCGACCGACCCGGTGTCGGCCTTCGGAGGCGTCATAGCCGCAAACCGCCCGGTCGATCGGTCCTTCGCCGAAGCGGTCGTCGAGCAGTTTGCCGAGGTCGTTATCGCGCCTGGTTTTACCGAGGAGGCCCTCGAGGTTTTTGCCGGCAAGAAGAACCTGCGGGTACTGGAAGCCGAGCGGGCGGATGAGACCGCTACCGTGGTCAAGGCCATCGACGGTGGTTTCGTGATCCAACAAGGGGACCACGGGTGGGACGGCGAGAACCGGGACGTGGCCACCGAGAGAACGCCGTCCGATGCCGAGAGCAGGGCCATGGAACTGGCATGGAGGGTCGTCAAGCACGTCGGTTCCAACGCTATCGTCGTCGGCGCCGAAGACCGCATTCTCGGCATTGGCGCGGGGCAAATGAGCCGGGTCGACGCGGCCAAGATTGCGGTGTCCAAGGCCGCCGAGATGGGACATGACCTCGAGGGCTCTGTGGCCGCCTCGGACGCCTTCTTTCCTTTCCCGGACGGCGTCGAAGCCCTGAATCAGGCGGGTGTCCAGGCCGTGATTCAACCGGGTGGCTCCATTCGGGACAAGGACGTCGTGGAGGCCTGTGACGCGATGGGTGTGGCGATGGTCCTGACGGGCCGCCGGCACTTTAAGCATTGAGGAGATGAGGATGGCGGCCAGTAAGGGGTTAGGGGATAGGGATCAGGGGTTAGGGGCCAGGAAAGGAACGTCCAACGTTCAACGTTCAACGCTCAACGTCGAACTCTGCGTCTCTGCGCCTCTGCGTTTTTTTGTTTCTGCTCTTGTTGCAATCGCCATTTTGGTATCCGGTACGGCGGTGGCTGACCGAGATCCCGCGATGGAACGACTGCAGGCCCTGGGCACTGCGCTTCAAACCCGGTCGACCTGGACCGCCTCATATGCTCAGGAGTACGTACCCCCGGGGATGAGCCTTGGAGAGCAGGTTGCCGGTCAGGTCTGGGTGGCGTGGCCCGACAAGGCCCTCTTTGCCACCGGAAGCCCGGCCGTTCGCTGGATGGGTCTCAGTGGTCGCCTGGTCCGTCTCCTGGATTTTGAAAACCTGAGCTGTGACGATCATCTTTTGACGGCTGAGGAGTGGGAGAGAATTCCGTTGATCGCCGTCCTGGATCCCCGGGCCGCGCTGGCGCAGTTTTCTATCGTGGCAGAAGGGGAGCGCGGCCTGATTCTCATTCCCCGTGAGGTCGGAGGCGTTTCGAGAGTGGAAATTCTCATTGGCGAGGACGGACTGCCGGCTCGGGTCGTCGTCAGCGATCCTCAGGGCGCCGTCAGCACCTTCGATTTCAACGACTGGCAGGCCGCTGACGGACCACCGGAGGGCGCCTGGCTGCCGGCGCCACCGGATGATATCGCCTGCATCGCTGACCCGGAGTAAGGTGATCCGGGCCTTGCGTTGATGACCCGAATCGTTACCGAGATGGTAGATCAACGCTGACCCGGAATAGGCCAATGCAAATGAGAAATTTTCTTTCCTTCTTGTCCTTTCTTCGCGTTCTTGGCGTCTTGGCGGTTCAATTTCCTTCTCTTTCGGCCCCTTTTGGTTCCGGTTTTCCCGGGTTACGCTCCGCGAGCCCGGCAACGTCAACGTCATCGATCTGCTCAGACTTCAGGTGTTGCTCGGCATACGCTCGGTAGACCCCTGACTCCAGGAAGAGTTGGAAGAGCTCAGGACAGAGGTGGCCGTCGCTGCGCATGGAGCCCATGATCTTCAGCACGGTGCTCAAGGTCTTCGGCCCGTGGTAGGGGCGGTCGGTGGCAGTGAGGGCCTCGAAAACGTCCGCAATGGCCATGATTCGTTCGTGTATGGAGAGGTCGGCCGCACCTAATCTGCGAGGATAACCGGTGCCGTCGAGCTTCTCGTGGTGGTTGCCCGCCCACTCGGGGACCCTTCGAAGCTCCTTGGGGAAGGGCATTCTCTCGAGCATTTCGATCGTCCTGATGATGTGCTCGTTGATCTTGAAGCGTTCTTCGGTGGTCAGGGTTCCACGCCGAATACTCAAGTTGTGGAGTTCACCGCGGTTGTAGCGGTGCTCGGGCACGTCCATGCTGAAGCCGTGCGGGTTGTCGCCGAAGGGCGGGCCGCTCCCGTCGCGTTCGATGATGTGCTCGGGGCGGTCGGCGAGCACGGTTTCGGTCGCCGGCAACTCGGATTCAGGTGTCCGTTCGTGCCGTCGTTCCTCGTCGTATGACAGGCCGATACGGTCGTCGAGGTGGCGGGTCCACGTCTGGGCGCCGATCTTTCGCAGGTACTCCACGCGCTCTTCGTCCATGAACGTCTCGCCGAGGTTGCACTCGGCAATGAAGCGCCACTGCTCCTGAATCTGAGAGATCCGAGCCTCGAGCCGCTGCTTCGACTCGTCACTGACCGCCGGGTCGAGAGCCACACCCTTCCAGTGCTCGATCTCAGCATCCCGCCATAACAGCTCGAAGCGGGTGCGAATCTCGTGTACCCGATTGTGGATGGTCTCGAGCCGGGTGGCCTTGTCGACCACATACTCAGGCGTCGTCACCTTGCCGCAGTCATGCAACCAGCTCGCCAGGTGCAGTTCGTGCCACTCGTCGTCGCTCATCTCAAAATCGGCAAAAGGTCCTGAATCGGCAGCGCCGGCCGCCTCGGCAAGCAAACGCGCCACCTCCGGCACTCGCCGGCAGTGACCGTGTGTATACGGCGACTTGGCATCGATGGCGCCGGCCAGGACCTGGGTGAAGGACTCCAGGAGGTCCTT
>JAUWTC010000400.1 GCA_030609785.1 Holophagae bacterium | reverse complement strand
TGCTCGGCCAGGGCGGCTTGAATGGCCACGTCAATCTCTTCAGGGGCGCCGTGGCACATCTGGCACTCTGCTTTGAGGCGAATGGGCAACAGGGCCCCGAATTCACCGTTCGGACCGGCGAGGTAGGTCGGTTGTCCCACAACATCAGCAACGACCTGCTCAGCCCATTGGGGCGGAATGTTGGCCGGGTTGCGGAGTTTTTGGGACGTCCTGCCGATTTGAACGCCGTAGTCTTCGGCGAGGTGGGCCGCGATCGCGGGGGCGTTGGCGCCGCACACGGTGATGCCGGCTGTCGGATCATCCGAATCCAGAGCCGCCATCAATTCGCCTATCATTTCTGAGGCAAAAGCGTTGGTTGCTGCGAGGCAGAGTTCGTGTTGGGCCTTTTGGTTCTCGGACATGGCTTCGGGGGTGACTGTGGTCCATTGTGAGACAGCAGCCGGCTCCTGCACGTCAACCGTCTGGTCCTGCCCATCCGAGCAGCCAATCAGGACGATACAACCAACAATCATCATTCCGGTGAAGATCCTCATCTCAGTCCCTCCTCATTATTCCACGAGCCGACCATCAGCAGCGGCATCATAGACTTTACCATTGACAGCTTAGTCTTTTGCAGAAAGCCACAAGAAGAGCAGCCACAAAAAGGCACGAAAAAGCACAAAAGGAAAGCTGGTTACGCCCTTCATAGGTGTTTATGTACACTCTCTTCCCCTAATCCCTAATCCCTAAATCCTAACCCCTTGACCCTCAGCGAGTTCTGCAGGAGCCTCAGTTGACAGTTGACAGCTGAGAGCAATCGATCTGGGCGTGTGATAATGCCCTGGTGATGGAGCGTATTGGGCTTTCACACACCTGGAGTCTCGGCGAGATCAGTGATCTCCTGGGCGGAGCTCTGCTCAACGGTGCTCAGCCGGAGATGCCGATTCTGGAGGTGGTTTCCAGCGGCGATCATCAGCGACCGTCGAGCCTCTTTGTCGCCTACGAGGGCGCGCGCGTCGATGGCCACGATTTCATTCGACAGGCTTTTGAGCACGGTTCCGTTGCTGCAGTCGTCACCAACAGTGAGAAGTTGGGAGGGCGTCCCGGCATCCTAGTCGGTAATGCTCAGCGGGCTTTGTCCCGTCTCGCAGCGGCCTTCGCCGGAGAACCCTCGAAAGACATGTTGACCATAGGTATCACCGGGACTAACGGCAAGACGACGGTGCATTGGTTGCTGTATTACGCCCTCGAACGATTGGGTCTGCCGGGAATTCGGTTGGGCAGTTTGGGGATCTCCGCCCATGGGTTGGTTGAGAAATCCGGCAAGGTGGTCGTTCGGGGTTCGGGAGACCTCGTGTTGACGACGCCGGCGGCCCAGGTGATTCATGACTCTCTTCGGCAGGCGCTCGATTCGGGACTGAAGAGCTGCGTTTTGGAAACCTCTTCTCATGCACTGGTTCAACACCGGGTCAGCGACGTGTGGTATGACGCGGCGATTTTTACCAATCTCAGCCCGGACCACCTCAACTACCACGAGGATATGGAGGATTACTTCCAGGCCAAGGTTGGTCTTTTTCGGCAGTTGGCCGAAATGCGGTCAGAGGCCGATTCCAGGGGTGGTGCCGTCATCAATGCCGACTGCCCATGGGGACGGCGAATGGTGACGATTGCAACCGACCTTGGGCTCCCATTGAAGACATTTGGAGAAGACCCCGGGGCTGGAGTTCGCATCGAGGCCTTTCGACAGGCGTTTCCGGTCAGCCGGTTGGAATTGGAGTTTCGAGGGGTGACCCATGAGATCACAACGCCGCTAATCGGTGAATACAACGCTTCCAATATCGCCGCCGCATTCGGGGCACTGGTGGATCTTTCGTTCGATCCGACGGAGGTTGCCCAGGCTCTTTGTGACGTACCCAGTGTCCCGGGCCGTCTGGAATCGGTCGGCAACGAGGACATCACTGTCCTGGTTGACTATGCCCATACCGGGGAGGGATTGAGGAAAACCCTGGGCGCGCTACGTGCCTTCGCCGAGAAGGACCTCTGGGTGGTCTTCGGTTGTGGCGGCGGAAAGGACCCTGGCAAGAGGGTGGGGATGGGGGAGGCAGCGGCTGAGTTTGCCGACCGGATCGTCTTGACTTCGGATAACCCCCGTAATGAAGACCCTACCGAGATTGTCGAGGATATTCTTGCGTCAGGCTGTCACGCGGAGTTTGTCGAACTGGATAGGGCCTTAGCGATCGAAAAGACACTGAAAGCCGCAAGGAAGGGTGACGTGGTCGTCCTGGCAGGCAAGGGTCACGAAGATTACGAGGTCGTCGGAACCGAGACCCGGTACGTCTCCGATCGCGACGAGGCGATCAAATGGCGAGAGAGGGGCGCGTTGAACCGTGGGTCCCGGACTGACTGAACGTTCAACGTCCAACGTTCGACGTTCGTTTCCGGTCTACGCTACGTCTGTCATTTCCGCTTTGGTTGCGGCTAAGGGGCCGCGCTGTGTCTTCGTGGTTCGTTCCGGTTCCGGCGGGTAGTGGATAAAAGAACGGCGGAGGGTTGCCCCCCCGCCGTTTTATGTAAAGGCCGGACCGTCAGTCTGAAACCCAGGCCGCCGTATCGCCGCTTTCGAAGCCGTCGAAGAAGATGGCTTCAGGAATGTCTCGGAAGACGAGACTGTCGAATGCGGCGTCGAAGTCCGCGCTGGGATCGGCGCCTCCGGTTCCAGCGAACGATACCAAGGCCGACACAGCAGCCGCCGGCTTGATCGAGTTGGCCCACGGGATCTCGGCCCATCCGCCGCCGGTATCTCCGACGACGACATCGGTCGAGAGTTCACCGACCTCGGCGCCGGTGCAGCCTGCGCCGTCATAGAAAGTGACTATGCCGTAGGCTCCCGGGTCAGGCGTCGAGTTGTTGGTCAGCAACACCCGCCCGCTGAGGCCAAGCACGATATCCATTGCGCTGACGTCGATGCACTGGCTCAAGCCTACGACCAGGTCGGCGCCCAAAACACCGGTAATCAGTGCCGATCCGGAGGTTGCGGCGTCGTCAACGTCTCCGGCGTCGAAGGCGAAGAACGCGGGTGGGGCATCCGTTGGAGTCCAGGGGTTCATGTCACCGTCGAAGTTGGGGTTCTCGACCAGATTGGTGCCAAGCACCTGGAAAGCCCATACGAAGTCGTCACCTCCGGTTCCGTTGGCGTCGCCGTCCAGGGCATTCCCGGCCACGTCGGTAATCGTGGTCGAGC
>JAUWTC010000347.1 GCA_030609785.1 Holophagae bacterium | reverse complement strand
TCAGCAGTTGGGCGCGCTGGAGCATGAACCGTTCGCGAGCTGTCAACCGGCTGAGATCGGCGGCGCCGGCTTCCGTCATCAATTGCACCGCGTGATCCTCGTCCTCGTACCGGCAGAAATCGGCCATACGGACCTTTGCGGCGACAAAATCCGGATCGAGTTCCAGTGCCCGTTCGAGGTGAGACCTCGCCTCTTGGTGATAGAGTTTTTGGCTGGCCTCCATCGCCGCTTCAAACTCGGCCAACGCCTCCTTGGAATCGGTTGTCCACTCTGAACTCTGCGGCAGAGCCAGGATGCCGGCCCCTGCGACGACGGCCGCCACCGCGATCAGGACAAGTAGGCTTTTTCGGGTCATGAAACCTCCCGTTTGCACACAGGCAACAGAGAACCCAGGGGTTCTCACAGGGGATTACGGTGTGGGTGGCGTGGGGTTTCATCGGCTGCGTCGGCGATAGTGGACCGGAACTTCGAACGTCCAACGTCCAACGTTCAACTTTGAAGTACGCGTTTGAGGTTGCCGGCTGTCTGGATGGTGACGCTCGGTGCCGTCGGCGTCGTGGTTCTGCGAGCTAAACCAAGGGTGTTCGTCGTTCCTTGAGCTTCGACCGGTGGCGCTCCACCGATCTCAGTCCTTGGGCGCGGATTTGGACGTTGGACGTTGGACGTTGGGCGTTGAACGTTCTTCAGGCCGCAGCGCCTCAGCCCTCCGAATCAGCAACCGAGTCTTGTGTTCGGTCGGCCAGGACATCGCCATCAAGATACCTGCCAGGATGAAAAAGGTCAGCCCGAGACCGGCTCCTGCACCCCATACGGCCACAACGATGCCACACCCCGCGACTACCAGGAGCCTCAGCAGGACCGCCAGGTAGGCTCGGTGGTGGTCTCGGAGCAGGCGGTCGAGCTCTCCGTGCACGGCAAACGCTCGCCTGATCCGGTCCATTCGGGCCTTGGCGTCACGGTTGGCACTGAAGCCGATCCACAGGGCCGAGGCGGCTCCGATCAGCGTGGCGCCCGTCGGGCTTACCAACTCGTTGCCCAACCGAGGCAGGAAAAAGGTGGTAACGGCGAGGGCGACCACCATCCCGCCGAAGGCAGAAACTGTCCGCCGCATCGCCTTGAGGTGATTCTGCAGTTGAACGGAGGACAGGGACGAGTCCGACGAACGAGCGGTCATGTTGGCGCCTCCGTGGTCCGGCGTCTCCGGCTCGACGATCGTTCCCACAGCCCAAGGATGAGTCCGACCCATGTTGCCAGCAAGTAACGGTTGACCGGCGTTTGAAGACCGAAGCCGATCATTTCGTGCATCATCGTAGCCGCAAGTGCCAGCGTCGCCCCCGCGAGGGCGTACCGGATTTCCGACCTGAGGGCACGCACCTGCCCGGGCATGATCATTCGCCCGAGGCCGACGATCAGGACGCCTAGAAGCGCCATTCCAACGATGCCGCTCGTGGCGCCCCACTCGAGCCAGTCATTGTGGGCCTGTTCCAGGACGGCCGCCCCCGAGGCCGGTTTGTCCATCCCGATGACGTAACGGTAGGTGCCCAGGCCCGACCCAAGGATCGGGGAGCGTTTCCACGACGCCACAGTGCCTCGCCAGAGGTCGACCCTCGTGTTGCCCTCGAGACCTTCGACGGCAACCAGATCAGCCACACGTTCCTGGACGTCCGGAAGACGGGTCCACGACAACGAGCCGATTACCACGAGAAGGAGCGCCGCAACGGCCAATGCAGGCCATCTTCGGCTGCGGTGTTTCAGCCGTTGCCACCACGGCGCCGTGATCACCAGTGCCAGGGTCATGAACAGGATGCCGCCTCGTGAGGACGATCGGATCAGGGCTGCCAGGCAAACCGCGATGGCCACGCTCGAGGCCAGGGCCGAGACGACGGCCTTTTGGCGAGCGAGACCCTGTTCGGGGAGCCGGCGAATGGCGACCGCCAGAAGAGCAATTGCCGCCGGAATCGTCAACTCCATCGCCTGAGCGAAATGGTTGCGGTTGACAAAGGGCCCGTAGACCCCTCCCCCGAAGACATTGTCGCGAACAAAAAGGACCTTGGTCCCATCACCGCCTTCGGCCATGAGACCGAGCACGGCTGCCAGTACTCCCGTTGCGGCAATCGTCATCAGGAGAATCGGAAGACCACTTCGTGTCTGGGCCATTCGAGCCGCCTGGCTGGCGATCAGGCCGGCGATCACAAGCGACGAGGCCATCTGAACGGTGGCCCACGGGGCCAGGGACAGGGGCGCCCACCCGGGTGTCGAGACTTCAGCAAATCCCGGCTGGAGCATGGCCCGAATGACGTGGGGCAGGGGCAGGAGCTGTGCGACAACGAGGACCGCGAGGCCCCAGAGGGCCACCCTTTGGGAGCGGGACAGGGCGGGGAGGCGGCGAAGTTGAACGGCAAATACCAACGTGATGCCGGCGGTCACCAGTCGGGAGATTGGATCAACCCCGGCAAAGGCGATCATATTGCCCATAAGGACGAGGACAAAAAGCGCTTGGAGAAGCTGAACGATCACGAATCGGCCGTAAACCGATAACCGACCCCGCGCACCGAGTGGATGAATTTTGGATTTTTCGGATCATCCTCGAAATATTTGCGAAGCCGCACGATGAAGTTGTCGATGGTCCTGGACGACGTCGAGAACCGATAGCCCCAGACCCGTTCCAGGATTTCCTCTCGTGATACCACCTGATTTTTCCGCTCGGCCAGCAGCTTGACCAGCATGCACTCCTTCTCGGTCAGGGCGATTGTCTTGCCCTTGGCCGATGCCTCGTAGGTCAGGAAGTTAACCTCGTTGCCGCCGAATCTGTAGGTCTCCTGTTCCTCGGGCTTCGAGCGGTACCACTCCTGGCGACGGAAGATCCCCTGGATGCGGAGGATCAGTTCTTCGAGGAGGAAGGGCTTGGCCATGTAGTCGTCGGCTCCGAGCTTCAGACCCAATAGCCTGTCGGCATCGGAGTCCTTTGCGGTCAAGAACAGAATGGGCACCCGGGACCCGGTGGCCCGGACCCGTCGGCAGACTTCGAAACCGTCCAACTTGGGCATCATGATGTCCAGGATGATCAGGTTGAAGTGAATCGACTGGGCGAGCCGGAGGCCCTGCTCTCCGTCAAAGGCGGTTGTGGTTGCGTAGCCTTCGAACTCCAGATTGTGCGCCAACGCCTCGGCCAGGTGTTCTTCATCTTCGACGATCAGAATGTGGTTCTTCATCATGTCTCCTCGACGTTCTTCACTCCTGGAAGGATAACTCGGAAGGTTGTGCCGTCAGGACCGGTTCGAGCGACCATGACCTCTCCGCCATGTCCCTTGACGATCTGCTGGACCAGAAAAAGCCCCAGGCCTGTGCCCTGGGTGGTCCGGGTCATTTCGTCTCCGGAGCGCCAGAACCTCTCGTACACCCGTCGGATGTCGTCCGGTGCAATGCCGTGCCCGTTATCGCTGACCTCCAGCGTTGCGCTGCCGCCGTCGCGAGTGAGGCTGACGTCGATCCGGGGGATGGCGCCCCCGTATTTGAGGGCGTTTTCCAACAGGTTGGAGATGACGATGGTGATTGCTTCTTCGTCGAATTTAGACCAGATGCCGCTTTGGATCTCCGAGATCAGGTTGGCCCCTGTTGCCGTTGTTCTGCGGGAGAAGCGGTCAACCGCACCCTCGATGATCTCGCTCAGGCAGGACTCTCTCAGGTTGAGGCTGCTGCCCTCTTGGGCGTAGCGTGTGACCTCCAATACCTTCTCCACCAGACTCTGTAGCCTCTCGGTGTCCTGGAGGGCGTATTCCAAGAATCGGACGCTGGCGCCGGGGTCGGAGCGTCCTCGGAGGACGGTCTCCAGGGAAAGCTGCATCGATGCAAGAGGTGACTTGAGCTCGTGGGTTACCGCCGAGAGGAAGTTGCGGTGCTGGTGCTCCAGGGTCACCTCCCGACGAAGGGTCCGCCACAAAAGGGCG
>JAUWTC010000374.1 GCA_030609785.1 Holophagae bacterium | reverse complement strand
CTCTGCGACCCAGCGGAATTCTCCTGCGTCGTAGGCCTTCTGAGCCATCTGCAACAGATTGGCCGCACCGCCCATAAATTCAACATAGCGCTTGCCGGCCTCGGCAGGGGGCAAGGGGTGGAGATTGTCGGGGTTGCCGTCATACCAACCGAAGTACCTCTGATAGACGGCTTTAACGTTGTGACTCAAGGTTCCGTAATAGCCTCGCACCGAAAATTCCTTGTCAAGAGACGCCGGCAACTTCATCTCCTCCGAGATCTCTTTGGGAGTCAGGCCGAGGTTCGCGAGGCGCAAGGTCTCATCATGGATAAAGCGGTAAAGATCCCGTTGATTGACCAGGAAGTGCTTGATATCCGCCTTTCCCCAGGTCGGCCAGTGGTGTGACGCGAAGGCAAGCTCAGCGTCGTCACCGAAGAGGTCAATCGTCTCGTTGATGTACTTGCTCCATCCCAGCGCATCGGGGACCTGGGCGCCACGCAAGGTCACGACGTTGTGCATATGGTGGGTCGTCACCTCCGACAGGCTGAGGGCCTTGAAATCGGGGAAATAGAACATGAACTCGGCGGGCGCCTCGGACCCGTTGGCCATCTGGAAGACGATCCGAACGCCGTCGACGACCATCTCCCGGCCGGTCTCTTCAATCGTGTCGGTTGGCGGAATGAGGCCAACCGCGCCGCTCGAGGTGGTCTTGCCGAGGCCGGCGCCCACCTGACCTTGGGGTCCCGGCGGAATGACATTGCCGAATTGGTAGCCGGCTCTGCGACTCATGGCATTGCCGGCCAGGACGTTTTCGGCGATCGCAAATTCCATAAAACCCGCCGGGGCGATGATCTTGACCTCGCCGGAGGCAACCTGTGCATCGGTAACAAGACCCCGAACTCCGCCAAAATGATCCGCATGCGAGTGCGTGTAGATGATGGCTTTGATGGGACGTTCGCCCAGGTGTTCAGTTGCCAAGGCGAAGGCTGCCTTGGAGGTCTCTTTGGTCAGGAGGGTATCGATGACAATCCAGCCGCTCTTACCTTCGATCAACGTCATATTCGCCAGGTCGAAGTTTCGTACCTGGTAAATCTTGTCATGGATCTTGAGGAGGCCATGAATGTTGTTGAGTTGCTCCTGGCGCCAGAGGCTCGGGTTGACGGTGTCGGCCGTCTCCCCGGACAGGAAGTCGTAGCCCTTCATATCCCAGACCGGTTCTCCTGATTCATCCTTGATGACCAACGGCTCGTTGGTTGCAATGAAACCCCGCTTCGAATCCACAAAATCCTGGCGATTCGTAAAATCGAGGTGCTTTTTCACGGCCTGGTTGGAGGCCACGGTTGCCGAGTGGGCCGGTTGGCTTTGCGCCTCGCACTCCTTTGCCAGGCCCGGCAAGAAAAACGAAGCAACCATCAAGCCGACCAAATACAGTTGAGCACGGTGAATCCTGATCATCCTCTTACCTCATCTTTCCAAAGCGACTCAAGAAATATCCTCAGCCCCGCAGGGCTGAAGCAAAGATACCCGGAAGATGCAGCCACCCCGGACGGGCCGCAAAGCGCGTTAGACGCCGGTTCGTTACGTCGGCGGTTCGGTTGGTGACGAACCACGGCGGCTTGGGAGACATATGGAACTGTCCGTGCAGCAACGCCCGGGGAAAGGGCCGGAAGGGCGCGTAGACGACACTTTTCTGAGGCTTGTCGAACAACAGCGCGTTGTGGACCACTCCCCTGCCGCTTTGGATGTCCGAGTCCGGATGGCCGGGATAGGCGCCCCAGGTGGCTCTCGCCAGCAAATAGCCCAGGGCGACCCAGCTGTTGATTCCGATGGACCCGTACCGGAGGGCGGCTATGGCCTCTTCCAGACCTGAACCCAACTCCTTGATCGTTGCGGGGTGGATGATCAGATTCGCCCCCAGGGTGCCGCTGAGTTTTTCGTTGCAGAAGGTAGCAGCGTTGTTCAGATACTCCAGTGCAGTCTCTCCCGGCAATGCTGTCTGGGCGTAGGTCGCCCCAAAGAATTCCTCGGAGAAACAGGGTTCGTCCACGGCGTTTGGATCGAGACCGCAGATCATGGTCTTCGGCACCTCGGCGCCGGCGCCGGCATCCAGCAGTTCTGCCTCCGGGTGCCACCGAACCGCCTGGGCCTGACGGTCGCCCATTCCGGGATAGTAGGGCTTGCGCACGGGCTGTTCGCCAATGGCGTTCTTCACAGCCTCGAGAAAATCGTCGGCCTGGTCCCACATCTTCGGGAGGATCAGTAACTGAGAAGCCACACAGTTGCAGCCGGTGTTGTGCAGCTTCTGGGTAGCGATGTGCTCCGCCTGGAAACGGATGTCGGCGGTGGTCCACGGGCCGGGGAGAACGATGGTCGGGCCGACTCCGCCAAGCTCCGCACTGATCGGCCGGGTATTGATCGGTTGATTGTCCTGGCGGCGGGTCTCGCCCTCGGCCCCTGTACCGAAGACGATGGCATTGAAGGTCCGGTAACTGCCGGTCATGTGGATTTCGTCGATCCCCGGGTGATCGGTCATGTAGGCCCCTATGTCGGCCCCGCCGTATACGAAACGCACAAAGCCACGATCTATGAGGTCGGCGAAGATCTCCTCGAAGATCGGACCCAGGTACTCGTTGACCGGGTTCATCTTGACGATGCACACCTGGCCCTCGGCCACCATCTTGTAGATCACGTCGAGTGGGGTGATGCTGGAGATGTTGCCCGCACCCAGCACCAGCGCCACTTTGCCTTCGGGATCATGTTGGTCGTAAAAGCCCGCCATCGTATCCCGCAGCCCGGACTCGGTGACACCCGGCTCCATCCAAACCTCGGCGGTGACCCCGTTGAGAATCAACCAGTCGAAGAGGGAGGCCGGAAAGACCTTGGCCACCACCTGACCATCGGCTCGGGAACGGGTACCCTGCGGTCTGAGCTTGGATCGATCCCCAGCGGCCAGTTTCTCGAGGGTGTCCAGCACTTCGGTGATCGAAGAGATCAACGCCCACGGCCCCGAGGCCCACTCCTCACCGGCCAGCGGCGAATCCGCAGGAATTCCCTTGGCCTCGATCGCGGCGTCGACCCAGCGTTGGGCCGCAGTATTGGCCTTGGCCCTGACCCCGGCGAACAGGTCTTTCTTCTCGGCCACCGGAAGGCACGCCCAGGCCCGCTTGTGGTCGACGAGGTCGTTAACTGCTTGATCGATTTTCCGCGTATCCATAATGCCCCCTCAGATTGCGCCGGGCGGCCTCGGCGCCGGTTTCGTCGTCCCGCCAGGATTGTCCGGAATCCCCGACATCACGTGCTCCGCCAGCGCGGTGATCGTCAATGCAGGATTGACGCCGAGGTTGGCAGGCACGATCGATCCGTCGGCGATGAAGAAATTGTCGTAGCCGAAGACACGGCCCGAGGCGTCGCACACGCCGTCGGCATCGTCCCGTCCCATCGTCGCCCCTCCGAGGATATGCGCCGTACTGGCCGTGTTGCCGAGGATCTCCAGCAGCATGCTCTGCGGCGTTCCGTTCATCTTTTCGGCCAATTCCTCGGTCACGGCATTGGCGATGGGTATGAAGGTCGGCGCCTTTTTGTCGGCATCGATTTGGGTGGTCATCACCCGGCCCCACGGCCTCCACCGCCGTACCAATTTCAT
>JAUWTC010000244.1 GCA_030609785.1 Holophagae bacterium | reverse complement strand
GCGTCTTTTTCGGCCGGCGGCACCGAGTCTTCGAGGTCGAGGATGATGCCGTCGGCGCCGTACAGACCTGCCGACAGCATCAGCTTGGGCTGGTTGCCCGGCACATAGAGCCGGCTGCGTCGGAGTCTGTCCCGAGAAGTTTTCGCCCCGGCATTGGGCGCCGCCTCCGGCAAGACCGCGGGTCCGTCAAAACCGGCCCTCCTCAAACAGGCTTCGACGCGAGCCAGGATGACCCACTCGACGGCGCCTCCGTCGTCGATCGACAGGATACCTGTCCCGACGCCGAAGACCTCGACAACCCGCTTCACAGCGGCCTCGACAGCCTCGCCGAAGAGGTAGTCGACTTTGGACTTCAGGTCGAGGGCCAGAGGTTCCAGGCCCGGTTGATAGGCCACCTTGAGATCAGACCTGGGCCGATCTCCCGACGGTCCGGCCACCGCAGCGACGATCTTTGTCTCGGTCATCGATCACCTCCAAAGAGACGGCGTCGAGCGGGCGGCCGGTCGGCTTCGCCACCCGCCACCGTTCGCCTCAACTCAGGCTCAAAGCGCCGCGATAATGGCGTCGGTCATTTCGGTCGTCGAGGCTGCACCTTGAGCGATCGAGTTCGGGCCACCCCGGACCTTGAGCATGTCGTAGGTTCGAACCCGGCCCTCGGCCACCACCTTCGACACCGCAGTACGAATGCGGTCGGCGGTCTCGGTCTCCCCGAGCCAGTCGAGCATCATCACACCGGACATGATCATGGCGATCGGATTGACGATCGGAGGATCGAGTTCAACATACTTCGGCGCCGAACCATGGGTCGGTTCGAAGACGCCGACGTCGTCGCCGAGGTTGGCCGACGCGGCAAAGCCCAGGCCACCGACCAGGCCGGCAAACCCGTCCGAGATGATGTCACCGAACATGTTGCCGGCGACGATGACACCGTAATCCTCAGGGTTCTTGGTCAGCCACATCATCTGGGCGTCGATGTTGGTCTCCCAGAGGTCGATGTCGGGGTAGTTCTCGGCGACCTTGCGCGCCTCGGCAATCATGAGCCCTGAGGTCTCCCGGAGAACATTGGGCTTTTCACACACGGTGACATTGGTGTAGCCGTGTTTGTCGGCATATTCAAAGGCCCCCGCACAGATCCGGCGGCACGCCTCACGCGTGAAGACCCGCGTCGAAATCGCCAGGTCTTCACCCGGCACGTCGGCGAAATTCTTGAACTTGGGGTGGGTCTTCAGTGCGTCGTAAACCTGAGCCGGGGGATTGGTCCATTCGATCCCACCGTACAGGCCCTCGGTGTTCTGGCGGAAGATCACGGCATCGACCTTGGGCTCCTCGGCCTGCCCGTCGGCGCCGCGTCGGATGAAGTTCAACGGATTCCCGGTGAAGGTCGGACAGGGCCGGATGCTGATGTCGAGGTTGAACTGCTGGCGCAGTCCGACGATCGGGGAAAAGTACACGAAGCCCTTGCCCCGCATGTCCGGGCTGAGTTCTTCAGCCGCTTTGTCCTTGGGCTTCGAGGTGATCGCCCCGAACAGTGCCACCTTGTGTTCGGCGATCAAATCGATGGTCTTCTGAGGCAACGGATTGCCCTCTTTGATCCAGAAGTCCCAGCCGATGTCGGCCTCGATCCAGTCCGCCTCGAAACCTGCGGCTTCGAGCACCCGAATTGCCTCGGGCGTTACCAGTTTCCCAATCCCATCTCCGGGCATGACGACGATCGTTCGTTTGGCCATTGATCCTCCAACGGTCTCCATTTGCGGCCTCGTGCCGCGCGGCGACACCTTACCGAAATGGCGCCAGGAAGGGAAGGAGTAACCCGGCGGAGCCGGAACCAAGAGGGGCCGCACGAGAAGAAAATTGAACCGCCAAGACGCCAAGAGCGCGAAGGAAGCGCCAAGAAGGAGGAGATTGAACCACGAAGAACACTGAGAAAGACAAGATGGGGCCGGGGCGTTGGATTGAAGCGACACCGTTCAAGTGTGGCGACCATAATCGAGTGTCAAGTTTCGAATTTCACGTCCGGGAGTTTGCTTTGCCTTGAACAGTTGTTGGCGGATCAGTCGTTAACGGCGCCACAGGTTGTACTTCAAGATGGTCCAGATAGCTGAAACGCCGTCCTGCCAGCCGATCTTCTTTCCTTCTTCGTAGGTCCTGCCGTGGTAGGAGATCGGCACCTCGTAAATCCTGAAACCTGAGCGGGAGACCTTCGCGGTAAATTCCGGCTCAAATCCAAAACGGTCGCTCTCGAGAACAAAAGCGTCCAGCACACCTGCCTTGAACACCTTGTAGCAGGTCTCCATGTCGGTCAGATTGAGATCGGTCAACATGTTGGAAAGAAGAGTCAAGAAGCGGTTGCCCTGGTAATGCCAGAAAAACAGGACCCGGTGGGGCCCGCCGAGAAAACGTGAACCGTAGACGACGTCGGCCTTGCCCCCGAGGATCGGGCGCAGCAGGTTGGGGTACTCGGCCGGATCGTACTCCAGATCGGCATCCTGTATCACCAGAATGTCCCCAGTAGCGGCGGCAAATCCGGTCCTCAGGGCGGCACCCTTGCCCTGATTTCGGTCGTGACGCTCCACGCAGAATGAAACGTCAATGCCGTCCGTTCGCGGCGGGACGGACCAACTCTCGAGTACAGCCAGGGTGCCATCACTCGAACCGTCGTCAACGCTTATGATTTCCAGGCCCCCGATGCCGTCGGGCAGGGGCGCCGATGCAACGCTCTCCAACAATTGCACGACGGTCGCCTCTTCGTTGAAGACCGGAACGATGACTGAGAGATTCATGGCCGCCGACTTTACCATGGTGGCGGCATGGATAATTTAGGGATGGGCAATGCCTTGATACTTGATACTTGATACTCGAAAAGGAAACTCAACAATCAACAAGAGGGAGTCAACTATCCAGTATCCAGTATCGAATTTCTCTTTCACCCTTTTGGGTTCCGGCTTCGCCGGGTTTCACTCCACCACCCGCAGAGGATGCGTCGCCAACCACTCCGGTTCAACCGCTTCGAGGACCACCCGACCTTCCATGTACTGGGCGACCGGGAGGTCCAGGAGGTAACACAGCGTCGGGGCCATATCCTCCAACTCGACCGGCGCCAGTCTTCGGCCGGCAGCCACACCGTCACCGATCAAAAACAACGCCCCTTGAGGACACCCCTCGGCCGACGCGCGCCAGTCACCACCAATGCCCAACAGCCTTCGAATGCGTTCGAGAGGGTCCGGACGGGCGAATCCGTAAGGTGAGACGATCGCAGCCAATCCCCTGTCCGGCAGCGCCGCCATCAACCGACCCACCTGGTCGTCTATCAGCTCCAAGACCAGGGCAAGGGCCTCCCGCCTCCCGGTGTCCCCCGTCCTGTGAGGCTCCAGGAGGCGGCGGCCCACCGCCAGGGTGTGAAGGCTCAACCATACGTTTTCTCGTCCGGCCTCCAGGGCCAATTGAGCCTGGGCTACCCGGGCCTCATCCTGGTGGAACGTCCTGAGGATTTCTGACGCCACCTGAGGGAAGTTGCCGACCAGAATCGCGCCGAGGGAGGCCTCGAGGGAGTGTCCGGTGGCCCAGGGTTCCCGGGCCGGACGGACGCGCCGGACCGCGGCGCCTTCGTCCCAGATTCCCGGCCAATCCAACACGGTCGTCGGTGATTGGGAAAAGGCCATCCGCTGCCACAAAGGCGGCACCGTCGATGGGGGGGGTTCGACCCGCACTCCGCGATCCCACGCCAGGAAGAGCCTCGACCCCTGAGGGGTCCAGGGCAGGAGACGAAGCGTTCCGTTAAAGGCAACGGGATATTGCCACCCCCACCGGAACATCACACCGTGGGTCCGGGGCAAGGTCCCCGTCGCCATGGTCGTCCAGTGGGCCTGATCCAGAAACGGCTGAAATGGGCTCATCGGACCCCATGCGCCCTCCTCGGTCAATCGGTCGAAATGAGGGTGGTTCCTCCCGGCTCCGTGTGTCAGCAACACTGTTGCATCCAGACCCTCGATTCCACAGACAAGCACGGGGCGGCCGGAACGACCGAGAGGCTGCGCCTTGACTTCAAGGGAATGAAAAAATGACGTCGGTTCCCCGACCAGCCGACCTATCGGCACCAGGATCACCAACGGAAGCACCACCCCTGCAACCCACCTACGCCGTCCCATGCGCCGCCACCACCTGTGGGCGACAATCGTGATCAGGGCCGCCGACAGCCACATCACTGCATCCTGCTGGAGTTGTCGGCGCCCGGTCTGGGAGAGGAATTCCGGATGCACTTCAGCGTTGACCCAGCTGAGAACTGCAGCCAGACAGAGAACCAGCGCCAGAAGGGCCGCCGTACCTTCGGACACACCCCAACCCCGGGCATGCAAGGAACGGCCGACCACCCAGGCGCCCAACCCCAACGGAACACCCACCAAAAAGGCGCCCCAACCGATCCACAGGGGAACACCGACAAAAAACGTCCGCGTACTGGGTTCGATGTCCGGATTGAGCCGCATCAGCAACACCAGACTCAAAACCCCCGCCACTGATCCCGCATACAGCGATGCCGCCCAGATTGCTGGTCTCACCTTCATACCTTCCCATGGTACAGCCAACCCGGCAGAGCCGGAATGGCCGGAAAAGGGGGCCGCCATGAGTACAGTAGACTTGCAACCGAAAGGCCGGGACGAAATCCTCGGCGGAGGTGATGATGGCTGCACAACTGTGCGTCGCCCTGGACGGCAGCGACCGTGATTGGATCGTGACGACTGCTCGGCAGTTGGGACCGAATGTCGATTGGCTCAAGATCGGACTCGAGGCCTTCACGGCCCATGGCCCGGATCTGGTCCGTGATGTGTGCTCGCACGAACCGTCGGTTTTCTTGGACCTCAAACTTCACGACATCCCGACAACGGTGGCGCGGGCGGCCGCCAACTGCGCTCGATTGGGCGTCAACCTGCTCAATGTTCACGCCGGCGGAGGACGCGCGATGATGGAAGCGGCCGTCGAGGGCGTCAGGGAGGTCGATCCCTCGGGAACGACCAAGGTCATCGCCGTGACCATCCTCACCAGTCTGGATTCAAGCGCCCTG
>JAUWTC010000304.1 GCA_030609785.1 Holophagae bacterium | reverse complement strand
GAGTGTGACCGGCAGCCTCATGATCGGGGCCAAATACCGTACCTGCGGTCGCAAACATGTCGGCAACCAGCTTCTGTTTGAAGTCGAGCTCCTTCTCGATGTACTTCACCGAAAATTCATCACCCAGATCGGCCAGAGCAGCAGCCGAGGCTATGGCGTCGTCGAGACCGCCGAGTTGATCGACAAGACCCAGGCTGTGGGCGTCTTCGCCGCTCCACACACGCCCCTGAGCGATGCTGTCGATATCCTCAGGCGTCACACCTCGGGCCTCAGCGGCCAGTGTGATGAACTCGTCGTAGCCCTTGTTGATGATGGACTGAATGATCTTGCCGACCTCGGGGTCGAGCTCCCGGTCGGGCCGAAAGGCGCCGGCAAGACTGGTTGTACCGACACCGTCGACCCGCATTCCAAGGTACTTGGCCAGGGGTTTCTGGTACGTCGGAAACATCCCAAAGATACCGATGGATCCGGTGATCGTCGTCGGGTGGGCCCATATCTCGTCAGAGGCCATCGAAATCCAATAACCGCCCGATGCGGCAACACTGCCCATCGAGATGACTACGGGCTTGCCCTGCTCCTTCGCCAACTGACACTCCCGCCGGATGATCTCCGATGCGAACGCGCTGCCACCACCGCTGTCGACGCGCAGCACGATCGCCTTGATATCTTCATTCTGGCGGGCCTGGCGGATCAGGGCCGCCGTCGAGTCACCACCGATCTTGCCGGGAGGCTGCGTTCCGCCGAGGATCATTCCCCGAGCGACGACCACGCCGACGAGGTCACCCTTTGCCTTCTCGCCCGTACGGTCGCCACCCTCGGCCTTGAGGAAATCTTCGACGCTGACCCGATGGTAGGAGTGCGAGTCCTCGTCCTCGCCGACCAGTTCGATCAGGCGGTCGCGGACCTGGTCACGGGTGGCGATGGTGTCGATCAAACCCGCATCGAGCGCAGCCCTGGCGGTGTCACCACCGACACTCTCGATCAAGGCGCCAATATTCTCGGAATAGGCAACGAGGTCTTCAAGCGGCAACCCTCGAGCATCTGAAGTATCCGTGAGAAAAGCCCGCCACAGATCGCCCATCCATTCGACATTGGCTTCTCTGGCAGCCGCCGACATGTCGTTGCGCAGGTAGGGCTCCACCGCAGACTTAAAGGTCCCAACTTTGAAGATGTTCCAGTCCAGCTCCAACCGGTCGATACCGTCCTTGTAGTAGGTCCGATAGCGCGCAAAGCCATCGAGCAGGACCATGCCCATCGGATGGATGTAGATCTCGTCCGCGTGGGCAGCGAGATAGTATCCGGACTGGGAGTAGTTGTCGCCGGTCGCAACAACTGTCTTTCCAGAGCTCTTGAAATCGTCGATGGCGGCGCCGAGATCCTGGAGCTTCGTCAGGCCTGCGCCCCCGAGTTTGTCAAGGTCGAGCACCAGGGCCTTGACCCGCTCGTCCTCCTTCGCAACGGATATGGCATCGATGAGGTCCTTGAGCAAGGTCTCTGCCTCGCCACCGCCCGTCAATTCCTGCTTCATCTTTTCGACAGGATCGCCACCGAGCTGCTCGACCAGATTGCCGGCCGGGGCCACCACGAGGACCGTGCTCTTGGGCACATCAGGGCCGCCTCCGGAGAAGGCAACAACAATCAAAATGCCGATGATCGCCAGGAAGAGAATATTGAGGGTCATCCGACGGGTCGTATCGACGCCACGCCACAGGGCCCTGAACTTGTTCTTGATTGAACTCATGAGATTTTGGTTCATTTTTCACTCCAATATTTCGATTGACTCCCAATGGGAGTTTTCACCTTTCACTACGTGCCTTCAGGCCACCTGGTTCGCACCAATTTCAAGTCGGAATCCGGGCACGGCACAAACTGGGCACGGCACGCCGTGCCCCTACGGTTTCTGAGCATTGCTCAATGCTCAGAAATTCCAGCGCAAGCCAATTTTGGCACGCCAGCGCGACCGCACCTGGTCAATCTCGAACAGCGGGTACTCCTCCGGGTTGGACACCGCGTATCGCAACTGGTAGATCGGCAGGCCGGAATCCGGCTGGTCACCGGCGTACCGCACCGCCTGCACGTTACCGAAGGGGACGTACCTGATGTGGCCGGCGTCCGAGTCGAATAAATTGGTCAAGTTGGCGATCTCCATCGTCGCTTCCAGATTTCCGAAACCGACCGGAATGTTCTGTGCCACCCTGAGGTCCAGCTCGTGCCGCCACGGACCCCGACTGGCGTTGCGTGGCACGATCCGGCCCCGGTACTTGTCCAGCCCGGTCATGGTAATGAAGGCGTCGAGCTGCTCCCAGGTGCCGCCCTGGATGATCACTTCGTCCTCGCTTGCCGGCACGTAGAACAGATCGTTGTAGCGGTAGTCGTCTCCGTTGAGGCTATAGCCGGAGGAGTAGGAAAGAACCGAGTACGGGCGTCCGGACTGGTGGTTATAAAAGGCCGTGACCGTAGTCGACCACGAACTCGAACTGTTGAATCTATACGACAGCAATGCGTTGAAACGTTCCCTGACCTCGTAGTCCGAACGACTGAGGGTCATATTGTTGGGGTCGGCGGTCTCCATATATCGCCAGTTGGAGGAGGCACGTGAAGAATTGCCCTCGTTGACCACCTGAGAGTCACCCCAGGCATACGACACGTAGCCCCAGAAACCACCGCTGAAACGTCTCTCGAGTTTGACGGAGATATTTTTCTGTTCACCACCCGCAGTATTGGTCAGGAAGTACGCCCCCGAATAGTCATCGCTGACCCTTTCGTAGAAGGGCCGGCCGTCAAAAACCGTGCCTGTCTGAACCAGGTTCAGGTTCTTATAGAGGATCTCACTCTGGCTATCGGCAAAAACCGCCTCAATGGACGCGACAATATTCCACCAGGGCAACTCTTGATCATAGGCCAGATTGAAGCGGGTCACCTGAGGAAACTTGAAGTCGGGGTCGATCAGGTTGACCTCCGTTGTCGATGTTTGAGCGCCCGGAATCTCGGTCGGCTGGTTGAATGGATCAGGCTCAAAGGGAATGTCACCATAAGCGCTGATTGAGACCTGCTCGAGGCCGGTACGGGCATAGTTGTTGGAAATCCATACATAAGGTGATCGCCCGGAGAATACGCCGACCCCGCCCCGCAGCTGCTTCTTGCCTTCACCGGTGATATCCCAGTTGAAACCGAAGCGCGGCGACCACAACTCGTTGCCGTCGGGCACAACGTCGGTTCGATAGCCGAAAAGCTCCTCGACCTCGGGGTTATAGTTGGGCGTGTCCGGAAACTTCGGGATGTCCACACGCAAGCCAAGGATGATGTTGAGATTGTCGGCCACTCGCCAGGTGTCGCCGGCGTAGAAGCCGAGCTGATACGCGTTGAACTGGTCATAGGGTTCGTCGTCCGCCGGATAGGTGTAGTAGTAGCGGTTCGCCACTCCCGCCTCGAGATCGTCGAGACTGAAGAACTCGTACGAACCAAAACCGTTTTCAATGAACAGATTCTTGAACTTGAAAATCTCGTTGTGAGTTCCGACCACCAGTTCGTGATCTCCCCAAAAGAACGTGAAGTCATCGGTGAACTCGATGATTGTCTGATCGAGTGAGTTGTGGGTGGAGTAGCGCTCGGCGCCGGTGACGAAACCATGGCTGTTCTCGTCCAGATCGGTCACCGAAACCCTGGGAAAGACACTGCCCGGGGCCCGCCGATCCTTGATTGTCTGGTAGGTCAGGCGAAATTGATTGAACTTGTCGTCACCAAAAATAGAGTCCAGTTGGAATACGCTGGAGTTGGTCGTATTGGTGAAGTTATAGGCATAGGCCGGGAAATTGTAGGTCTGCTCCCCAGGGTAAAGCCGCACATTATCGGCATCCACCCAGTTGTGGCGAACCGTTAATTTGTGGCTCATACCGAGGTTGAAATCAACCCGAGCAAAGAGTTTGTCGCTGTCCGTATTGCGCGTAAATTCGTTGAAACCCCCGATGTCGTGACCATATCCGGCCATGATCGACCGGAATCTTTCGGCCTCTTCGGTCAGGGTCCCGTTGGCAAACGCCTCACCGGTGGAACCATCGATCGACCACCCGGTAGGGGTATCACGCCGCGAGAAGTCTGCATTGACGAAGTAAAAGACCTTGTCCGTGGCGATCGGACCCCCGAGGCGGAAACCGTAGTTGAGGTCCTCATAGGCCCCGAGTGTCGGAAAGTCATCAGGACCGTCCCCGATCATGCTGTCGTTCCGAAAGAACGTGTAGACCGAACCGTGGAGCACGTTAGTCCCCGAGCGCGTGATCGCGTTGATGCCGCCGCCGGAGAACCCGCCCTGGCGCACATCAAACGGTGCAATCACCAGTTGCAGTTCCTGGATCGAGTCCATGCTGATCGGCGTTGTCTCGCTCTGACCGCCCGGACTCCCACTGGCAGCGAGGCCGAAGAGGTCGTTGTTGACGGCGCCGT
>JAUWTC010000266.1 GCA_030609785.1 Holophagae bacterium | reverse complement strand
GGGCAGACTTCATGGTTGTAGGCGGTTTCGTATATCGCATCGGGGTCCTGGTGGGGTGATCCCTCCAACAGCGTCGGCAAGAGGCCGGTTCGAATCAGCTTGAGCCCGTATTCCTTGGCCCATGGGCAGAATTCCTCGTGGCAGACGGTCTCGCTGTTGGCGCACATTTTTCCCTTGGCACGAAGTTGCAGGCTCCGAAAGAGCCCCTCTGCCTGCATCGCTTGCAGCGTTTCAACAGCCAGCCGTTGCTGGAGGGTTTTTGCCGTCAGGAAAAATACTCGTTTTCCCTTTGCCAGCGCGGCCTTGACCGCTGGATGCAGGACCGCTGCGGTTTTTCCGGTGCCCGTCGGAGCCTGGAGAAGCAACTGGCTGCCATCTTCAACGGTTGCTGTGACTGCCTGGCCAATTTCCTCCTGCCGCGGCCTGTAATTCGGGTGGGGGAAGGGGATTTTCTCAGCCGCGAAGCGAAGCGTCTCGAGCCTCTCCATTCGCCGGGTCTCGGCGGACACCAGGCGGTAGACCTGTTTTCGGAGCCAGGCTTCGACGGTCTCCGGCGTCCAGCCGACCCTCTCGACCTTTTCTTCGCCGGTTACGATGTCCATCAGGATCAGGCGGGCCGAGATCGGAGGGCCTCCCGAGGACAGCATCCATGCATACAGCCTGACCTGGTTTCTGAACGGTTCAAGCCTCTCGTCAACATAGAGACCATGGAGATCGATGGCAAAGTGAAGGGTCTTGATTTCGTCGACCCGGACTGGGGTCTGGTCGTCATACAGAACACCGTCGGCCCTCCCGACCAGCGAGACGTGCCAACCGTCGATCTCGATCTCGGTGCTGATCGGCACTTCAGACTCGAATCCGGGCTCCGTCAATTCCAGATCGTTCTGTTTTCGACGGTGGAGTTCCTGCCCGAGCCACAATCGTGAGAGACCGCTGCCGCCGAGGCCGATCACCCTCCCGGCGCCCTCGCCGGTCAGTTCGCCGACGGCAGCGTTTATCCGACGCTCGGAGAGGTCGACCGACAGGCTCAAGGTGTTTTCCTGGTTCGGTGAAAACGGATTTCAAACGATGCGAGACCTGAGGACATTCGGTAACGGGCACGGGAACGGGCTGGGGCTCGGGAGCACCTGAGGAAAACTCTCAGCAAATCTCTAATGTACATCGCGGGATAGGATAGCCTGGATACTGCTATTCTGCGCTTGGAGGGGTCATTGATGTTTGAAACATCCGACAGTCAAGGTATGGAAGTGGTCGATCTCCGCTTTGAAAGTCTGAGGGATCTTCAGGAGGAATTTGGCCCCTTCCTGTCCCCCGAGGGGTTCTTCCTCCGCGACAGGAGCGATTTCGTCGTCAGCGATGTCCTGAGGTTCAGATTGATGCTGCCCGGTGAATTCGTACTGGTCGAAGGCGTTGGGGTGGTGGTCTGGGCCAGGGGGCCCGGTGAGGCCACTCCGTCCTTACCGTTGGGTGTGGCGGTGGGATTTGCCACTTTGAGCGATCAGGGGAGGGAATTGGTCGAGCGTATCGTCCAGTCCCATAGTGAGAGTGGCGGGAAACCTTTCAATATGAGCCGGCCGAGTGACAACGGCGATCTGCAAGATTCACAGCCCGACTCTGCGGAGGTGGTGGACGAATCTGATTCACAGAGCGCATTGAAATTCACTGTTCGTGAGGATCCGGCGCCTGAGTCTGACGATTTGGATGGAGCCGGTGATGGTGAACTACGGCTGCCGTTCGAGGAGGATGTCAAACCGGAAACCGATGAAACCACAGATTCGGACGCTGGTCGGCCGGTGCCGGACTCGGTGCCGGTTGAGAATCTTGACGACAGCAGTGAGCAGGAAATTGGCGCCGGGGAACTGGAAGCGCCGGATTTGCCGGAAAGCCAGGAGGACTCGAGCCAGTGGGCACTGGCGGTTGAGACCAGCGATTCCCCGGAATACGAACCCGAGCCGGACGATGCCGAGCCCGAGGGTGGCTTGGAAATCAGTCTGCCGGAAGAACAACCATCGACGGAAGAGATGCGAGGTTCCTGGGAGCCAGAGGCCGAGGAAGTCGTCTCATCGGGTCGGCGGGTCCCGGCAAAGAGCCGTTCGGGCCTGGTGCGGATCTTGATCGGAATCGTCGTGCTGGTCGCCGGAGCTTGGGCCGTTTGGACGCAGTTCCCCGAATACCTGCCCTGGGTGGGGGCGACTCCCGAGGCCGTCATCGCCGAGCCTGATGAATCTCAGGGGGAGGTGTCACTGGCCGGAGGGGTAGCGCCCCTCACGGATGAGGATCTGGAGGCGGCGGTGGAGGCGGCGGTTGACGCTGTGACCGCTCCGGAACCCGTCAAAGACCCTGAGCCGGAACCGACTGACGTGCCCGTGGTTGCTGACGCCGTCAGTGGCCCTGGATCCAAAATTGTCGACATCAAAGCGGAGGCAGGCGGGAGTGGAACGGTTGTACTGATACGTGCCGATGGTTCAATAGAGAGCCGCCGCGTTTTGACATCCCTTTTGCCGAGTCCTCCCAGAATCTTGGTCCGCATTTATGGAATTGACAGCCCCTTTCGACCTTTCAAAATCCCGGTCGGCACTGCCGAGGTCCGGGGAATTCGGATTGGACACCACCCGGAAACCCGTTCCCCATCACTGTGGATCGTCTTGGACCGGGCCGACGTGGGAGTCGAAATCCGAGAGGTCCAGACCAGCGGAAATGTCATTCGGATCGAGGTCGGCCGGTGAATCCGGGTCGTTCTTGGCCCGGGAATAGGGAGACCGCTGCATGACCCATCCATGGCACGAGATTCCGATCGGAGATCTAGCGCCCCGTGAGTTTCAGGCGGTGATCGAGATACCCAAGGGCGGTAAGGTCAAGTATGAGTTGGACAAACCCAGTGGCCTGCTCCGAGTCGACAGGGTCTTGTATTCATCGGTGATGTACCCGGCCAACTACGGCTTCATTCCGCAGACGCTGGGCGACGACAATGATCCGCTCGACGTCCTCGTATTGATGCAGGAACCAGTTGTGCCGTTGTCTATTTTGCGTGTTCGACCAATCGGGATGATGACGATGGTCGACCAGGGTCAGAACGACGAAAAGATCATATGCGTGCACCTTGACGATCCCGAGTATCGTGACTACGTTGCCATTCAGCAGATACCGAAGCACCGCTTGGCGGAACTGCGTCGTTTCTTCGAGGATTACAAGAAGCTCGAAGAAAAAGAGGTGGCTGTCCACGATTTCTTCGGACCGATCGAGGCAGTCGAGGTCGTTCGTGACAGCATGGAGAAGTACCTGAACAGATAGTTACTGGAAACTGGAAAATTGACTCCGACTTTTCTGGGTTTTCCCATGGGGGCGGGTTGGCCGGCCCATCCGCGAGGTGCCCCAGGGTTCACGAAGGGAGCGCGGGGCTCCCGCCCCGCATCGTGCCCTTAGGGTTTCCATTTGGATCCTTGAATCCTCGCCGGTCATCGCGGCGTTACTGCCCTCCGGACAGCGTCTACAGCGCTTTCGATATCTGTATCGGTGATGTGATAGTGGGTGACGGCCCGCACGGCGTCGTCATCGAGGGCATGGACCAGGATGCCCGATCTGGCGAGTTCTTGGGCAAAGTCGCCGGCAGTCTGGTCTTTGGACCTCAAGCGAAAGAAAACGATGTTGGTGTCAACCAACTGGGGATCGATGGCAATGCCGGGGATTTCGGCGAGTGATTCTGCCAGCCTCTTGGCGCGCCGGTTGTCGTCACCGAGGCGGGTCATCATGGTGTCCAGGGCCACAATGCCTCCAGCGGCGATAATGCCCGCCTGGCGCATGCCTCCACCGAATAGCTTCCGGATCCTCCTGGCTTCCTTGATGACGGTTTCATCTCCGACCAGAACTGAGCCGACGGGCGCTGCCAGCCCCTTGGAGAGGCAAAACATCACGGTGTCACACCCCCGAGCCAGGCGGGAGGCCGGGACACCAAGCGCGTCGGAGGCATTGAAAATGCGGGCGCCGTCGAGGTGGATGGGAAGCCCGTGCTTCCGACCGACGGCCACAAGCTGATCCATTCTCTCCGGTGACATAATCCGGCCGCCGGCCAGGTTGTGGGTGTTCTCCAGGGTCAACAGGGCGGTCGGTGTCGTGTATCCGGTTGTCGGATGGACCGCCTTTTCAACATCCTCGGGTTCCAGAATGCCGATGCAACCCTGCACGGGGCGAGGGGAAGCACCACTGAGAGCAGACATGGCGCCCATCTCAAAATTGAATATATGACACTGGGTTTCCCCGACGACTTCGGTCCCCGGACGAGTGAAAAAGTGCACGGCAATTTGATTGCCCATCGAGCCGCTGGGAACAAAGAGCCCGGCCGGTCGCTCCAGGAGGTCTGCTGCCTTTTGCTCGAGCGAACGAACGGTGGGGTCTTCACCGTAGACGTCGTCGCCAACGACTGCGTTGGCCATTGCCTGTCGCATCTCCGGCGTCGGCTGCGTCACGGTGTCCGATCTCAAGTCGATGATTTGGTTCATAGGGCCATGCTATCAGCAAATGGGGATGAAAACTTTCCTCCTCCAACATGATTAAACTTGACAACTTGCGCAAGCGTTATTAGGATCCGCTCTCATGAAGTCCGATAAATCCTACGAAAACTTCGTTTTCCCAAGATGGACAAACTTGCTGCGACCTGCAGCTGTTATCGCAGCTTTGGGCGGGCTGATTTACGTGACGGTTCTGGTGTGGTTGGGATTCTCGCCTCGTGCGATCGAAGTCGGTTACCAGCCGGTCCAGCCGGTGCCGTACAGCCACGCCATCCACGTTGGTCAGCTCGGCATGGACTGCCGCTACTGTCACTCGACGGT
>JAUWTC010000129.1 GCA_030609785.1 Holophagae bacterium | reverse complement strand
GCCATCCGAGGCTCAATCACCAGCCGCCTGAATCCCTCCGGAGCCGGGGTCGGGCTTTCGGGGTGGGGGTCGATCCACCAGCTCGCCCCTACCCTGAAGGGACGTACATGCTTTCGGTAGGCCGCCAACCAATCCTCGGCCTTCTGCGTTCCGACTTCGGCCTTCCGGACACCGATCGCCTCCAACGCTTGAACCAGATCTGGGATCAACCGACCGTCGTCCGAATCGAGGAACACGTCGACGCTCAACCCTCCGTCGGCCCTGCTCTCCAGTGAGGCACCCATTGTCTTGTGTTTGGTCAAGATCTCAGCGAGATCGTCTTCCATCTCGGACTTGATATCGAACCGTATTCTCAGTGTCGTGTCGGCCGGGGCCGAAGTGCCTATGGGAAGGCGGTCATTCACCACCCAGAGCTCTCTTCAGTTTCTCGAAAAGACCTTCGTGCCGTTCGGAGTCCACAACGTCGCCGACGACTCGTGCGGCCTCTTCGACCAAGGCCCGCTGATCGGCATTCAGCTTCGTCGGCACAACGACCTTGAGATGAACGAAGAGGTCACCCCTGCGACCTCTGTCCACTTCAGGCATACCGGCGGCCTTGACGCGGACGACGTCGCCAGGTTGGGTTCCCGCAGCGACGGAAACCGTTTGATCCTCACCGAGGATCGTCGTGATCGGAACCTCTGCGCCAAGAATCGCCTGGAATACCGAGATCGGCAACTCGAGGTGCAGGCGCGACCCTTCGCGTTCGAACAACTCGTGCGGTTCAACGGCCATGACGACGAACAGCGACCCGGCGGGACCGCCCTGACGCCCGTCTTCACCCTCGCCCGCCAGCCGCAACCTCATGCCGTTGTCGACGCCGGCCGGGACCGTCACCCGAAGTGTGGCCTCGACTTCCTCCTGCCCCCGTCCCCTGCATTGAGGACACGGCGAAGGGTTGATCCGGCCGCGGCCCTGACAGGCCGGACAGGTCTGCGCCACCGACAGGAACCCTCTCCGGAACATCACCTGGCCTGCACCACGGCAGGTCGAGCAGGTTTCCGGCGAGGTCCCCGGCTCGGCGCCGCTGCCATCGCAGGCCTTGCACGACTCCTGGCGGGGAATCCTGACGGTCTTCTCGGTCCCGGCCGCAGCCTCCTCCAGAGTCAGGCGAAGCGTGTACTGAAGGTCTCGCCCTCGCCGAGGACCCTGACGACTCCGGCCCCGCTGACCGAAGATGTCACCGAACCCGAAGCCGAACAGATCACCCAGAATGTCCGAGAAATCGCCAAATGCGGTCGGGTCGAACCCCGAAAATTCCTGCCCGACGCCCTGGTGCCCGAATCGGTCGAATTGATTCCGCTTCTCCGGATCCGAGAGCACGGCATAGGCCTCGGAGGCCTCCTTGAACTGTTCCTCTGCAGCGGCGTCACCCGGATTCTTGTCCGGATGGAACTGAACCGCCAAGCGCCGGTAAGCCTTTTTGATCTCATCGACCGAAGCCTCACGCTCCACGCCGAGGATCTCGTAATAGTCCCTCGTTGTCACCATGAATTCCTACTTTACTGTTCATCCTCGAATTCATCCTGGGCTGCCGCGATGTTGGCCATTCCCAAAGCGGTCAGCGGGTCCATCATGATCACTTCGGTCAGGACCCGGGACGCATCCTGAACGGCAAAAATCGCCTCTTCGAGGACCGAACGCTCTTCACTGATCATCGCTTTCCGGGCTCGGTGCAGGGTCGACCGCACGTCATCCCTGTCCTCCGGCGACAGGCTGCCGCCGAACTCCCGGACCACCCGCTCATTGGTGTACAGGAGTCCTTCCAGCCGGTTCTGAAGCTGGCGAATTTCCCGTCGGTCATGGTCATCGACCCGATACTTGTCCGCTTCGGCGATCAGGCTGTCGATCTCAGCCTTGGACAGGCCCCCTGCCGGATTGACCTCGATGCTCTGCTCTCGTCCGGTCGCCAGATCCTGGGCGCCGACCTCGACGATACCGTTGGAGTCGATGGAAAATGTTACCTCGATCTGAGGCACGCCCCTCGGTGCCGGAGGAACGCCCACCAGGTCGAACCGGCCCAGAGAACGGTTTTCATTGGCGATTCCTCGTTCGCCCTGGAGCACGTGGACCTCAACCGTCGTCTGATTGTCGGCGACCGTCGTGAAGACCATCGACTTCTTGGTCGGAATGGTCGAATTCCTCTCGATGATCTTGGTGAACAGGCCTCCATGGGTCTCGATACCGAGGGAGAGCGGAGTCACGTCAAGCAGGATCAGGTCCTTGACCTCACCCTTGAGGATTCCGCCCTGGATTGCCGCTCCGATGCCGACCACTTCGTCCGGATTGATGTCCTGGCATGGATTTCTCCCGAAGAACCCGCTGACCATTTCAACGACCAGCGGCATCCGGGTCTGGCCCCCAACCAGGATCACCTGGTCAATATCCTCGACCTCGAGGCGGGCGGCCTCCAGGGCGTTCCGGCAAGGTTCGAGAGTCCTTTCGACCAGGTCCTTGACCAATTCCTCCAGCTGGCTGCGGGTCAAACGGACCTGAAGATGTTTCGGACCGGTATGGTCAGCCGCGATGAAGGGGAGAGAGATATCCATGAACTCGGCCGTCGACAACTCGCACTTGGCGCTTTCGGCGGCCTCCTTGATTCTCTGCATCGCCATCGTGTCCTCGGACATGTCGATGCCGGTCTCCTCCCGGAAATGGGAGAGCAGGAATTCCATGACCCGTGCGTCGAAATCTTCCCCGCCGAGAAACGTATCTCCGGCGGTCGACTTGACCTCGAGGATACCGTCCCCAATCTCAAGAATCGAAATGTCGAATGTTCCCCCTCCGAGGTCATAAACCGCGATCGTCTCGTTCTTCTCCTTGCCGAACCCGTAGGCCAACGACGCTGCGGTCGGCTCGTTGATGATCCGAAGGACCTCGAGACCCGCGATGGCGCCGGCGTCTTTGGTAGCCTTGCGTTGGGAGTCATCGAAATAGGCCGGAATCGTAATGATCGCCTGGGTTATTTCTTCTCCGACGAATTCCTCGGCGAACTCCTTGATCTCACGCAGAATCAGTGCCGAAATCTCTTCCGGGCTCAGACTCCGGTCTCGAATTTGAACCCAAGCGTCTCCGTTATCCGATTCGGCGATCACATAGGGCACGAGGGTTCTGGCCCATTTGACCTCTTCAGCGTCAAACCGCCTTCCGATCAGCCGTTTGACGGCGTAGGCCGTATTCTCGGGATTGGTCATCGCCTGGCGTCGAGCAATCTGGCCGACCAGACGATCACCGGACCCGGTGAACGCCACCACGGATGGAGTCGTTCTCGACCCTTCGCGGTTTGGAATTACCACCGGCTTCGTCACATCCACAACGGCCACACATGAGTTGGTCGTTCCCAGGTCGATACCGATGATCTTGCTCAAAGCATGCTCCCCTCTTCAGATTCGGAGGACGGAACCCTTTCTGCGTTTCCCGCAACGACTCCGACCATCGCCGGTCTCAAGAGCCGCCCTCCATACCTGAAACCCTTGGCCAGAACCCACGCAACCGTACCCGGAGGCAAATCGGAGTCCTCGACTCGCTGAATCGCCTCGTGAGACTCGGGATCAAAAAGCTCGCCGACAGGATCAAAGATCTCCAACCCGCGCCGCTCGAGAACATCGAGCAACTGTTTGGCGATCATCCCGACACCCTGTTCGAGCGCTTCGAGGGAAGATTCTGAAGCGTGCTCGAGGGCTCGCTCAAAGTTGTCGATCACCGGAATCAGATCCTGGACCACATCCAGTCCAGCCAATTTCTCCCTTTCCGTCCGTTCGCGCTCGATCCGCTTCCGAAAGTTGTCGAACTCTGCGAGCTTCCTCAGGTACATCTCTCTCAGGTGGTCGATTTCCTTCTGGAGCTTCTCAACATCTGAAGACCCGTCATCATCGGCCAAACCAGGCTCATCGGCCCCGGTATCAGTTCGACGATCCTCGGGCGATGCCTCCTGGGCGCCGTTTTCGATGACTTCGATCTCGATCTCATCGGGATCATCGTCGATCTGCAGTTCGATTTCGTCCTGGTCAAACATGCTCAGCTCCACACTCGAGCAATCCGCTCAATTCCCCAGATATCGTTCATCCTGTCTCTCCGGCCGCGAGGTACGCGGAAAGTGTTTCTCCAATGCACTCAACAACAGGGACCACCTGCCCATACGGCATCCTTCGTGGTCCGACGATACCGACGGCCCCGACCGTGTGGCCTCCCTGAAAGAACAACGTTGCCACCATCCCAAGATTCCCACCAGCGGTCAACGGACTCTCGCTCCCGATGAACACTCGAGTCGTTGTGGTCCTCAGAGCTCTCCGCCACTCGCCCGCAAGACGCGGGCGGTCCTCGAGGACCCTGACGACGGAACGGATCCGCCCGACCTCGGAAAACGCCTCGTTATCGATCAGATTCTCCGCGCCGGCCACCTGAACCTCACCATCACCAGGGTCCCGGAAGATCTCCTGGAGAAAATGCAGCTCTTTCGGAGACAGGCCCATCGATTCCGGGCGGGCCTCCACCAGACACTCTCGGATCACATCCAACCCCTGGCCCGAAAAGCGCTGTGTAACACCGGCAGCAAGGGCACCAAGGTCAACGTTGAGCCCCTGGTCTTCCACGGACACTACCCTCTTCTCGACCCACCGATCGGCCGTCACCACCACGGCCAAGACCCTGCCGCCTCCAAGAGGCACAAGGGTCAGACTCTCCAAAACCGGATCTTCTCCGACCGGCCTGACCGCGATACCGGCTTCCCGGGTCAGTTCGGCTGCGAGCCCCGCAACCCAACCCAGATCATCCACTGCAGCCGATTCTGCCTGACCAAACCGCGCCTCCACCCGTCGGCGCACAGCCGCTGATGGCCTGGTATTTCGAACGTAATAATCGACGTGAAACCTCAGGCCCCGATCGGTTGGCGTACAACCGGCCGATGGGTGTGGCCTTGTCAAAAGTCCCAGTTCCTCCAGCCGGACCATCACGCCTCGTATCGATGCCGGGGAAAGACGCTGCCCTTTCCTGGCCGAGACCTCGCGAGACGCGACAGGCTGGCCTGTGCGGAGAAAGAGCTCCACGATGGCCTCAAAAACGGCGCCTTCCCGCCTGCTGAGATTCAGTCTACTCATCAAAAATTCGACACTCCGAATGTGGCACAACCTCCGCCAAAAGAGACGCGGCTACACCCAAGAGGATCACAGTGTACCATCCGACCCGGCAGCACCGGAACCTCCTGACTCGATTGACTGTAGATGGTCGCTATGTTAGCGTAAATTGGCGCTCGAGGTCGCTTCGATACAATGGTTTTCTTTAACTGGGCAACGATGCAGATGGCCGCCAAGATCGTGTATTACGGTCCTGGCCTCTGCGGAAAAACGTCCAACCTCAGTTACATTTACGCCAAGACCTCCCCCAAGAGCCGCGGTGAGATGGTGTCTCTTGAGACCGAATCGGACCGCACGCTTTTCTTTGACCTGTTGCCCATCGAAGTCGGTACGATCGGGGGGTTCAAGACCCGCCTTCAGCTCTACACTGTACCGGGCCAGGTTTTCTACAACACCACTCGAAAACTGGTTCTCAAAGGCGTCGATGGTTTGGTTTTCGTCGCGGACTCCCAGCGACCGATGCGTGAAGCCAACATCGAGAGCTTGAAGAGCCTGATCGAAAACATCGAAGAGCTGGGTCTGACCCTTGACGAGCTCCCCATGGTGTTGCAATTCAACAAGAGGGACCTGGACAATATCCTCTCGGAGGACGAACTCAACGCCGACCTCAACCCTGACGGCACCTTCCCCTGGCATCCAGCCTCCGCCCTCATCGGGGACGGCGTCTTTGAAACCCTGAAGGAGATCACAAAGGTAACCCTCAAAAAGCTGAGAAAACGAATGGCGGCCCCCCAGGCCGACGCCTCACCGCGTCCGCCAAGGCCTGCACCGGTCCCTGCTCCGGCTCGAAAAGAGCCGGCCCGGGCAGGATTTCCCTCGCCGATCTCGGCTTCGTCCCTGGCCCGAGCTGCGGAAGAAGGGGCCGGCACTGACTTCCCGGTTCCCGGGGCTGTGTACCCTGCCTTTGCCGACGCAGCGGTTCCGGCTCCGTCTCCGAATCCTCTTGACGACACCGAACAGCTGGAGGCTGCGGAGTTCGAGGATGCTGCCCCCGAAATTCCGGCCGAAGAACTGGAATTCGAAGAACCCCTCCAACCGCCTGAGGCTGAGCCTGTTGTCGAGGCAGCCGCTGATGATTGGGATGACGAACCGTCGCCCGATGAAATCACTGCTCCGTCGTTCTCGGACCTTCCCGTTGACGAGCCTTTCGACCAGCCGTCACCGATCGAGGCGGAGGCAATCGAGTTGGACTTGCCGGTTGAGGAGGAGTCTCTCGAAGAAATCGAGGAAATAGAGGAAGTCGAGGGCTTCGAAGAATTCGAAGAAGACCTCGCCGAAGAAGAGATTATCGAATTCGATACCGGCGCCGAGGACACCCTTGATAGCGTCCCCCCGCCTGTCAAGCGGGTTCATGTCTCCGACGAAAACGATATCTTGTCCCAGTTGGACGACCTCCGCCGCAGCGCAACCGAGGCAACGTTCGCCCGACCCCGAGGCGGTGCCGGCCAGAAGGACCTCGATATCGACTCGCTCCTCGGCGCGGGCCAACCTCGAACACGCGATCTCAAGCGCCGCATCGAACACAGCCTGAATTCAAACCTCTTCCGGCGCATGCACTCGATGCAGGTCGCCTTCAGAATCCAAGACGAGGCCGGAGATACCATCCACACCCTCGACCCGGTTTCCGTTGAGATTGACGACGCCTCTGCCCTTGAAAAATTGATCCTGCAGCTGACAATCGACCTGGAAAATTTGCGTTAGTGACTCCCGCTCTAACAAAGCGAAAGGCGAGACAGAAACCAAGCCGACGTTATACAAATGGCAGCAGTTGGAGGGATTGCCGGTGATCGCACACCGTGGGGTTTGGCGGCTATAACCCGCGACCTCTACATCCCCGTCGGAAACCCCTCAGGCGGATGGTCGTACTCCACGCCCCGCTCGCCCTTGTCGATCCGGCCCATGACAAAGCCGGGGCAGTCCACACCTCGGAGGTGTCCCAAAACGCCCTCCAACTCCTTG
>JAUWTC010000041.1 GCA_030609785.1 Holophagae bacterium | reverse complement strand
GCCCATGGGCCAAGGAATACGGGCTCAAGCTGATTCGAACCGGCCTCTTGCCGACGCTGTTGGAGGGATCACCCCACCAGGACCCCGATGCGATATACGAAACCGCCTACAACCATGAAGTCTGCCCATTTGAAGTCAGCCTGGACCTCCTGCCGGACATCGACGTCGTCGTGTGCGACTACAACTACGTCTTCGATCCCACAATCGGGCTGGGGGCTTTGGTCGACAGTCATGCGCTGACCGATGCGGTCCTGGTGATCGACGAGACTCACAACCTGATCGACAGAAGCCGGGAGTATTATTCGCCGATCCTCCAGCGGAACGAGATTCTTCGAGCGGTCGAGTTTCTCAAGCAAAGGGATCACCGTGTGTTTGACGACCTGGGCCGTTTATGCACCGAACTGGGCGATTTTGTTGCCGCCATCGTTCAGTGCTCCTTCGAGACCGGGAAAAACGGCGACCAGGTGACAAACTTCGACAGCGAGCCGCTCGGGGAACTGCGAATGGCCCTCGACGGAGCAATGCTGCAGTACTTCCTCTACAAGCGTGAGCATGAACTGTGGTGGGCCGATGACCCTGTCATGGACGTTTTCCTCGCACTGACCCGATTCCACAGGGTGCTGAGCCTTGGCGGCGATGAGTTTGTTCACCTGGCCCGGCGAAGCCACGCCGAAGGCGATTCCATCAAGGTGTTCTGCAGAGACGCCTCCCGATTTACGGGCGAGGTGCTCAAAGCGACCGCCGGGGTCGTCGCCATGTCAGCAACCCTCGAACCCTTCGAGTTTTACAGGGACCTCCTGGGTTTTGACACCGAGTTAACCACCGAGCTTTCCGTCCCCTCCCCTTTCCCTGAATCCAACCGGCTGATCCTCAATATTCCCGATGTGGATACGACCTGGCGCTCTCGTTCCCGGTACCACGACGCTGTCGCATCATGGATCAACCGTCTGGCGCCCCAGGGGCGGAACGTCCTTGTCTTGTTTCCAAGCTACGCCTACCTCGGTGCAGTACATGACAGGCTGGAAGCCAACGAACATCAGATCATCGTCCAACAGGCCGGCTCCAGTGCCGACGTTCAGCACGAGGTGTTGGAGAGCCTGAACGGCGATGGCGCCCACCTGGTTCTGGCGGTCCTCGGTGGCATATTCGCTGAAGGGGTCGACTATCCGGGCGACATGCTGTCCCAGGTCGTGGTGGTGTCTCCGGGGCTCCCCCAATTCAACACGGAACGTCAACTCCTCCAGGTGTACTTCGAAGAAACCTACGGCCACGGCTTTTCCTACGCCTTCCTGATCCCCGGTATGACACGGGTCGTCCAGGCGGCGGGCCGGTTGATTCGCTCGGAGTCCGACCGGGGCGTCATTGTGTTGATCGGCCGACGTTTCCAGGACGGCCGGCACGCCCGTTTTCTCCCCAAAGCATGGATCGGCGATGACCCCACATCGCTGCTGCACGAAGACCCCGAGTTTTCCATTCAGAGGTTCTTTGACGAGTAGCAATTCGTCGGGGGGCAATTCGTCGGACGAATGGCATGGGAGAACGGTTTTCCCCGCCGGCGTGTAAAATCTAACGATGCGCACTCTTCTTCTGGCCGCTATGCTCGCGAGTCCTGCCTTGGCAGTTTTCAACGCTGTGATTCAGGGCAGGGGGCTCAAGGAATTCCTCGATAAAACGCCCGAGTTGGCCTCGTCCCTGGACCTCGAGAATTTCAAGAAAGTCGTCGGCCGTCAGATGCGGGCAGCCCTCGGGCAAGCGGTATTGCTGCTGATCGCACCGGTCTGCTTTTTCTGGGGCCTGATGATCCACAGCCTGACGCCCGGTGATTTTGTCTGGATCCTCTTGCCGAGCGTCGTTGTGATCCTGGTCGCCCGATCGTTCCGCAGTCTCGAGTTAAAGGCATGGGCGATTCCTGCCGCCAATGATTACCTGATCGGTGAGAGAGACCGCGTCGTCAAGGTATGGAGAACCAAACCGCTCCCGGACTGGTGAGACCAAACTGCGGCTGACCCCCATTCTTCCGCAAACGCCGTCGTCCGGGTTACAAAAACCATTGGCTGGAAATTTACCTACTCCAGAGTCCAGCTGCCCGGGAGGCCCAAGGCGCTCTACTCTCGCCGAAGCTTTTGCCCAAGGGCCTCCATCGCGGCATGCCGGTAGAGATCCGACAGGGTCGGATAGTTGTAAAGGCTTTCGGCGATCACCGTCGCCGTGGCGCCGGTCGCGAGGAACGCCTGGCCGATGTGGATCAGCTCCGAGGCCGTGGTGCCGATCACGTGGGCGCCCAGAAGCCGCATACTCTCGGCGTCAAAGAGTAGCTTGAGCATGCCTCCGGCGTCTCCGATGATCTGTGCCCTTGGGTTGAGCGCGTAAAGGCCGCGCCCGACGATCACATCGCGGCCCTTTTCCGCAAGGCTCTCTTCGGTTTCGCCGATATAGCTGACTTCCGGGATTGAGTAAATGGCGAACGGCAGCACCTCGGTCTGTTTCTGGAGACCCGGCAGGTCGAAGGCATGACGGATCGCCCTTCGTCCCTGCTCCATCGACGTCGAGGCCAACGCCGGATGGCCGATGACGTCACCAACCGCATAGATGTGCGGCTGCGATGTCTGGTAGTGGTTATTGACCTCGAGCAAGCCGCGTTCGTCCGGCTGTATACCGATCTCCTCGAGACCGAGGCCTGCGGTATTTCCGTCCCTCCCGACGCTGTAAAGAAGAACGTCCGCCTCCAATACCGTCCCACTTTTGGTTCGGCATCGAACAACAGGCGGACTGCCGGCCACTTTTTCGATCGACTCGTAAAATTCATCGTGCGAGATCATCATCCCCAACCGCCGCATCTCCCGCTGCAGCCTTCCGACGATCTCCCGATCGAGGTACGGCAGCAGGCGACTTCTGGTGTCCATCAGGGTGACGTCCAGTCCAAGGGCCGTGAAGATACAGGCATACTCGATTCCAATCACACCGGCGCCGAGAACCAGCATTGATCTCGGCATTCGGGGCAGATTGAGGATCGTGTCGGAGTCGAAGACGCACTCGCCATCAAAGGGCACGTCCTTGGGGTGGTTCGGCGAAGTCCCAGTGGCGACGACGATGGTCTCGCCCCTGAGTACCATACGCGTCTGACCACCGGCGCCGGTTACTGCCACGTGGTGTTTATCCAGAAAACGCCCGGTTCCGTGAAAGACATCGATCTCATTCCGCGCCAAGGCACGATTGATCAACTCCAACTCCCGCTGGACTACCTGTCGTTCGCGGTGCATGAAATCGGCGACAGTAATCTCGTCGGAGATCTCCGTCTTGATGCCGTGGAGTTTCTGGTGGGTATGGGCATAGACGAAGAGAGCGCTTTCTCTTAGTGTCTTCGAAGGAATGGTGCCCCAGTTGACCGCAGTTCCCCCCACGACCCCTGCGCGTTCGACGACCGCCACCTTCTTACCGGTCCGAGCAGCCAGAATCGCGGCCCGTTCGCCACCGGGGCCACACCCCAGAATCACTACGTCATATTTGATTGCCATAGGGGTATTACGGTAGACGGGGTCGTCGGAGCCGTCAAGATGGGACCGGAACCAAAAGCCGGCTGCCCGGCTCCGCCGGGTTGGCGTAAAATGCCACCACCATGAGAATCGCAGCCGTTCTTCTCGCCGGCCTCATCACTTTCCCCGCAGCCGCTGCCAAGAACGAGCCCACTCGCATCCTGATTCTCGTCGATGCTTCGGCATCGATGGCAACCTCCTGGCCGGGCCAGGCGGGTGACCGAATGGGCGCTGTTCGTACCACCCTGGATGTCCTCGATGCAGTCTTTCGCGGACGGGAGGTTCAGCCTGAGGTCGCCCTCCGGGTCTTTGGTGATCGACTGGCCCCAGATGACACCGAGGCCTGCGACGATACGCGCCTGATTCGATCCTGGGCGCCGGCCGACCAAGACGACCTGGGCGCATCCCTGGAAAGAACCCGACCCTATGGCGCCGGCTCCCTGGCCCGCGCACTGGAGGGGGCCCTTTCGGATCTGGACTCCCCCGGCAAACAGGATCTGGTATTGATCGTTTTGGACGGATTGAATCGGTGCGACGGTGAACTCCAGAAGGCGTTCGCCTCTCTGACCCTCGAAGGCGACGGGGCCGAGGTCCACATATTCGGTTTCGGTCTGAACGTCACCGACCAGGCAGAACTGTCCACATACGCCGCTTTCCACGGCGTCGGGTGGCCGGGCCAGTTGATCCAAGGTGTGTCTATGGTGATATCGCAACGCCTGTCGTTGCCGTTGTTGGTAGAGTCGATCGGATTGGATCTGGTTGGTATCGACCAAATGGGCTTTGATTTTGGAGCCTTGAACATCGTAGGCACCTGGAGCAAGGAAACGATCACAGTTGATTTGAGTCGAGAAAAGCCCCGGATCAAAGCGGGACTGGGGACGGCCACCGTCGTAGCCTCCGAATCCGCCGAGGGGCCCCGTCAGCACCTCGTGAGGGTGCCTGTCGTGCCGGAACGTCGCCTTCACCTGGAGTTTTTTGAACCCCCTCCGATTGAGCTGTCAATTCAAATTGAGGAGTCCGGATGGGGCCGTCCGGGCATTTTCCAAGTTTCGTGGAACGGAGCGCCCGAGGAGGAGCTTCAGTTGGTCCTCCAGGAAAATGGGGTCCCCGGCGCTTCCTGGTTCTATGCTGAGACCATCGTCGGACCAGACGGAAAACGATCACTGGAGCTACCCGCCAAGCCGTTGGAGTTGGCCCTGCAACTCCGCATGCCGGTCGGCCTGGGTGACGGCGTCATTGCCGCGGTGGTGTTTGACTCCCCGGGGCGCAGCGTGACCCTGGAGGCACCGGGGGAAGCTGAGGCCGGTGGCTCGGTAGAGGTCTCGTGGATTGGCGAGAGTTTTCCGGGCGATATGGTCACCCTGGTCCCTGCCGACGCCCCCCCGGAGAGTCTTGGAACTACCATCGAGGCCATCGATGGTTCACCTCAGGACTTTGTCGTTCCATTCGATCAGTGCTCCTACGAGTTTCGTTACCTCGACGGAAGATCCTTCGAGGTCCTGGCCCACACCCCATTGGAGGTGCGTGCGGCCGTTGCAGGGCTGCTGGCCGCGCCCACCACCTCCGGGTCGGAGACCATCGATGTCCGGTGGTGGGGCCCTGCCGGGCCGATGGATGTCATCACCCTGACTGCGAAAGACACCGAGGGCGCAGATTATCTCGAATGGGCCTCACCCGCGGACGGCAGCCCGGCCCATTTCCGGGCTCCGCAGGCGCCTGGAGAATATGAAATTCGGTACCTCGCCACCGGCAAAACGATTGAGGCAACACTCCCCATCAAGATCGAAACGGTCTCGGTCAGTCTCGAGGTTCCAAAAACTGTTCGGATTGGAGAACGCCTGCCAGTGGCATGGACCGGCCCCAACGCCCCGGACGATTTTCTGGTCCTGGTTCGACCGGGTCAGGACCTCAGGAAAAAACTGGATTTCGCCTATGTCTCTACGGGCAGCCCGACCACGATGGCGGCCCCTGACCGACCAGGGGTCTACGAGGTTCGCTACATCGCCGCCCAGCGCCGCCAGGTTCTGGCCACGGCCACCGTCAAGGTCGTCAAGTAACCGATCAACCACGAAGGCGTAAGTAATACTGATGAAATACGCACCTATCCTCTCGTTTCTCCTGCTTCTCATTGTCATACCCGTTGTTGTACCGGCCGCCAGCCCACCTCAACCACTTGCCTTATTGGTCGAAGTCGAGGGACTGGGTCGAGGTCACACCGGCACCGTCATGGGGTTGGTCATCCAAATCGCCCCCGAGGACGTTGAACGCGCCGGCGAACGGATTCGAGTGGTCACCTCCTTGACCGTCGGCACCGTCTTGGCAGACCGGCAGAGTTCGGTGGTTGAATTGGAAGCTGACGGCAGCGTCATGCTTTACCGGGACTGGCCTGTCGGCGAACACCAGCTCAAGGTCGCTGTGGCAGCCATCGACGGCAGTTCCGGCGGCGGATGGAACGGAACCATCACGGTTCTGGAAATGGAAACTCCGTTCGAAAGTGGGGACGGCGCTCCAGTCGAAGCCATCGCATTGTCAGTGACGCCGCCTGCCGACGAGGCGGTCCGCTTCAAGCCGCCGCCGGACAAAGGCGGCATCGGCGCGTTGCAGTTGGAAGTCGAGGCCCCGGACGGAACGGCAACTGTCGAATTTCTTAAAGATGGAGAATTGGAGATTCGCCGAAACCGGCCTCCCTGGACCTATTCCATTGCCCTGGGTGATGTTGTGCGCCGGACTCAGGTCCGTGCGGTCGCACGAGATCGGGACGGACGCTACCTCGGAGAGGATGCCCTGATCCTCAACAACCCGACCGGGAAAATTGGTGTCGAGATTCTTCTCGGCCCCGATGATGCGGTCGTAGACGGCGTCCGACCCGTCACGGTTGCGGTCACCGGCGGCGTCGGACGGATTCATCAGATCACCCTGAGCATCGACGACCGCATGGTCGCACGGTGGCCCAGTTGCCCGTGCATCACCGAACTCCCGGTGGCCGAGCTCGCGCGCGGAACGATTCTCGCTGCCGAGGCGGTCGACTCAAACGGAACCAGGGGCGACGCAATCGTCGCCCTCGCTGGTGGCGGGGGATCATTCGCGGGCTCTGTTCGGGTCGAGCTGGTTGAACTGCCGGTGACCGTCCTCAATGAGGCAAGGACTCCCGTCACCGGGCTCACCCCCGAGTCCTTCCAGATTCTCGAGGACGGGGCCCCTGTGACAATCGAGGGTTTCGGCACGACGGCCGACCTCCCCCTCTCGCTGGCCCTCGCCGTCGACACCTCCGGCTCGATGACGGAAAATTTTGAAGCCGTTCGGCGCGCAGCCAGAGGTTTCGCTCTCGACCTGATGGAGGAGGGCGACGAGGTCGTCGTTTTGACCTTTTCATGGGAAGCGAAGGTACGTTTACCCTGGACCGAGACATCCACGGCCATCGAAGCCAAACTCGACCGGATCGTACCTGAGGGAGGCACCTCGCTCCACGACGCCGTTGTTCGGTCGCTTGAGCAGTTTCGAGGTCGCCGAGGACGGCAGGCGCTCGTCCTCCTGACCGACGGTGAAGACACCACGTCCAGAACCGGCTGGGAACTGGCTAAACGGTTCGCCCACACGATGAGGGTGCCGATCTACCCGATCGGTCTGGGCATCAGCAAATTTGACTACTCCGCCCGCAAGGCCCTGAACCGGCTGGCCGAAGAAACCGGTGGCGAGGCCTTCTTCCCAAAGAAGGTCGAGGATCTCGGGGCCGTCTACGATCGAATCGGCCTTCTTCTTCGGTCCCAATACCTGATCTGGTACTCGTCCGGGTCTACCAAGACCGACGATCAGTTCCGGGAGATCACCGTTGCCGTTCCCGCCCATCCCGAACTGACTCTCAGGACCATCAGGGGCTACTACCCAGGAAAATAGGTCCGGGGTTTAGGGTTCAGGGGTCAGGGGTTAGGGATCGAATCGAATGTTCGACGTCCAACGATCCGTCCGTCAAAGTTCCTGAACAGAGTGGCGACGGCCCCTGTATGATCCGCGCCGGAGGTTTTCCGATGTTTTCACTTCGCCGGTCACTTTTTCTCGTCTTTCTCAGCCTGTTCGCCTTTGGTGGCCCCGGCATATCCCATGCCCAAGTGATCAACGAATTCGTCGTCAACCATACTGGATGGCCGGACTCCAACGAGTATATGGAAGTGTTTGGGGCCGCGAGCACCGATCTCTCCCACCTGACGCTGTTGCAAATCGAAGGCGACCTTGCCGATGATCCTGGCGAAATTTTGAGGGCGATCCCTGTCGGCACGACCAACGGCGACGGACTCTGGTGGACGGGATTCCTCACTGAGCCGACCTCCAATAACGATCGTAATCTGACCCTCTTCCTGGTCACGGGTTTCAGTGAATCGGTCGGTGCAGACCTCGACGGGAATAATGACGGAGAACTCGACAGCACACCCTGGTCCGGAATCATCGACGAGGTCGGGGTCGTCGGCCTTGACGAAGCAGGTCACACCTACACCGTCGATGCCTCGATGGTCTTGATCGCCGGTACCGACGGTCAGAACTACACTTGGGGAGGGGCTTCCAGGATTCCAGATGGCTGGGACACCGGAACACCCTCGGACTGGGTCCGGAACGACTATTTCGGCGCTGGGCTCCCCGGGTTCGACGGTGTCGTCGACGCCAACGAGGCCTACAATACACCGGGTACATCAAACAGCACGACCAACCGGCCGCCTGCCGCCATCAACGAGTTTGTTGCCGATCATGTCGGCACACCTGATGACCATGAGTATGTCGAGATCTTCGGTGAAGCAGTCGCCGACTATTCCGACAACTGCCTCTTGGTCGTCGTCGGGGACTTCGGTTCAATCGGGGTCGTCGGCTCGGCGACCCAGCTGACCTCGACTGACAGCAACGGGTACTGGACGACCGGTTTCATGAACGCCGAGATGGAGGATGGATCCTTCACCCTGATCCTTGCGGATTTCCCGACTTGCGGATCGGTGGTCGGCACCGATCTTGACAGCAACGACGATGGTGTTTTCGACGCTCCGACTCCCTGGTCTGACATTCATGACTCCGTCGCCATCTCAGATGGTGACCCCTCAGACGTGACGTATTCCACTGTGGTTCTCGGACCGGCTTTCGATGGCATCCCCGGTACGCCCGGCGGCGCCTCTCGCGTGCCAAACGGCACCAACACCAACAGTACCACCGACTGGATGCGAAACGATTTTGATGGTGATGGCCTGGACGGTTTCTCAGGCACCCCGGACACGGGAGAGGCCGTCAACACCCCCGGACAGATCAACCGGGCCGGAGTTGGAGACTACTATTCCGCTGTTGATCCTTCTTCGTCCGCCAGTCTGCGGGCAACTCTTCACGACACCGTCGATGACCATCAAAAATTTGAGTACACCGCCAGCGCCACCGACACCTGGGACATCCTGGAGCTGGGCGACGAGGACCCCAACGACTCCACCAAGATTCTCGATGTCTACAAGAATGCATCCTATGCCAAGGCCGGTGGCGGCAACGATTTCTACAATCGGGAACATAGCTGGCCCAACGCCTACGGCTTTCCCGATGACGGCGCCTCCAACTCAGCCTACACCGATTGCCATCATCTGATGTTGTCCAACATCGGTTACAACAGCGATCGCGGCAGCAAACCGTTTGACGATTGCCCCGGATGCACCGAAAAACCGACTGTTTTCAACAACGGAACGGGCGGCCCTGGAATGTCCAACTGGACTGATGCCACTCGTTGGGAAACCTGGGTCGGCCGGCAGGGCGATGTGGCCCGAGCACAGCTCTACATGGACGTTCGTTATGAAGGCGGCACCCACGGCGGAACCGGATATGCGGAACCCGACCTCATCTTGACGGATACCACCGCCCTGATAGAACCGACCGGCGGCAACGCTTCTGTGGCCTACATGGGTCTCTTGTCGGTTTTGCTGCAGTGGCATGTCCTGGATCCCGTGGACGATCTGGAGCGGTTTCGAAACGACGTCGTCTACTCCTACCAGGGAAACCGAAACCCTTTCGTCGATCACCCGGAGTGGGCCGAATGCGTTTTCCTGGGAACCGGGTGCGGCGCTCTGCCGATGTTCGAAGACGGCTTCGAGAGTGGAGACTTCGCGGCGTGGTCGGGGGTTGTTGGGGATTAGAAACTCGCCTCGAAAAACAGGGTCTTGAAGGTATACGTCGGTTTGGCACTCATGAACTGATTTCCTCGTCGCTTTCGGCCTCGCACAATTCGAAGAGCTGCCGGTCCGGGGTCAACAAAAAAGCGAACCGCCTCAATCCATGGGTTCTCATCTCGAACCGTTTGAACGGCCGGCACTTGTTCCGGCGGAGAATGCGAATAGCAGCGTCGAGATCGTCGACCTGGTAACAAATGTGGTACGTCCCCGCGCCGGTGCGCTCAAGAAGGCGCTCGACCGGTGACTGCTCCCCCACCCCTTCCACCAACTCAATCATCACTCCGGGGTCCACTCGGACGAAACAAACGCGGACGTGCTCGGACGGCACATCGACCGGTGGTGCGATCTGTTCAAAACCGAAGAGCCCGACATAGTAGTCGAGAGCCTTTTCGATACTACGAACCGCAACGCCGACATGATGGAACCGCATTCCCAGAGTTTGCAGCGGCAGGGCGCCAACCGGAGACCGATCGTCCAGCCGCAACCCACCGAAACTGCCCATCATACCTTCCAACTCGGTCATACAGCGGATGTTAGCACGGGAATGTGACGGTTGATTTCCTACCTGTCCGGCAGCTCTCCAGCCGCGAGTCGTCGATAGATCTCTGAGCGTTCCATCAGTTCGGCGCACGTGCCCTCGGCCACGATACGGCCTTCTTGCATCACGAGGACCCTGTCGGCCAGTTCGACAGTCGACAGGCGATGTGCGATGACGAAAGTGATGCAGTGCTCAGTCACGTCTTCGAGGGCCTTCTGAATCGCAGCCTCGGACCTGTTGTCCAGGGCGGAGGTCGCTTCGTCAAAAATCAAGATGTCGGGTTGGCGGTACAACGCCCGGGCGATAGCCAAGCGCTGCCGTTGGCCTCCAGACAAATTGGCGCCAAATTCATCCAGGACTGAATCGATGCCCCGTTCCAGTTCGGAGACAAAACCCCAGGCGCCCGCCCGTCTGAGGGAGGTTTCGACCAGGTCTCGGTCGATTTCCAATCCATAGGCGACGTTGGATGCAACCGATTCGTTGAATACGTAGACCCGCTGGGTGACGATGCCGATCCGTCGCCGAATTTCCGGCAGGTCTAGATCCCGGAGGTCGGCTCCGTCGACTGTAACCCTGCCGCTCGACGGATCCCAGAGACGTGGAATCAGGTTGACCAACGAGCTTTTTCCGCCACCGCTGTCGCCGACCAG
>JAUWTC010000144.1 GCA_030609785.1 Holophagae bacterium | reverse complement strand
TATTGGGCCTGCGTCAGGACCACCGGTGCATCGTGCCGGATCACGTTGGCTGCGGCTTCTCGGACAAGCCTGGGGATGACGACTATCCCTACCGTCTGGACCGCCGGATCGAGGATCTCGGGCGGCTTATGGACTCGTTGGAGACCGGACCTGTCGATTTGGTGGTCCATGACTGGGGCGGTCTGATCGGTCTGGGGTGGGCCGTGCAGCACCCTGAGATGATTCGCAGTCTGGTGATCCTCAACACCGCCGCCTTCCACCTGCCCCAGGGCAAGACCGTTCCGTGGCAATTGCGGCTGGTCAGGGACACCCCGGTGGGTGTATTCCTCGTGCGGGGCTTCAACCTCTTTGCCAGAGGTGCGACCTCTGCTGCGGTCACGACCAAGAAGCTCCCGAAGGCTCTCAGGGACGCGTATTGTGCCCCCTACGATTCCTGGGCCAACCGCATCGCAACCGCACGCTTCGTCGAGGACATTCCGCTCAAGCCTTCAGACCCCGGCTACCAGACCATCACCGATACGGCGGCCGGTCTCGAGGCCTTTGTGGATCATTCCATCATGATCTGCTGGGGCGAGAAGGACTTCGTCTTCGACCACCACTTCCGGGAGGAGTTCGAGCGCATCTGGCCCCATGCCGAGGTGCACTCCTTCCCCCAAGCCGGACACTACGTGCTGGAAGACGCCGCTCAGGAAATCCTGGGCCTGGCCAAGGACTTCCTGGCGCCGGCGGCACGGTGATATCCCAATTGCCGATGTCAAGTCCACTGGGGCCGCGGGCAGGTCAAGCTCTCACAACGGTGCTGAAACCGCTGAATGTGGGGGACGCCTATTCGGCCTGTATGGGGCACGACGGAATATAAAAAGCGGGCCTTGAGAGGCCCGCTCGGAGTATTCATAAGTCGCCGTTGTCGAAGGCTAGGCCATTTTCCTGCGCAGGAAGATAAAGGCCGCGCCAACGAACAGGAACACCATCAGCACAACGCCGCCACGACTGGTTGTCGGAATCGCGTCGGGGGTCGCGGTGGGCTCCGGGGTTGGGGTGGGCTGCATCGGTGAGACGAATTCCACATCGAAATCATTCGAGGGAATCGTCCCATTTGCGCCGCAGAAGAGTTCCTCACCCCAAATAGCGTCGCCAGCATTGATTCCAACGGCTCCATCAGAGCTGAAGGCGAAGGGGTTGAGGATCTGGGTCTGCACCACGATGGCATTGGTGCCCTCGTAGAGGCTGACCTCAAGCAAGGCCGCTCCCCCGCCGGAATACTCCTGAACTTCCCACTCGACCGTAAATACCTGGTTCGGCGCCGTGCCCGTGACGATCCACCAGATGTTGTCCGAAATCAGATCGTCGCCCAAGGGAGTGACCCATTGCCCGTCAATGTCCGACGGGATATCGCCGCAATTCAGCCACGCGGTCCGTGGACCACCTTGGTCAAAATGCAGAGATCCATTGGTATTGACATCAATGACATCTGCTGCCGTGTAGAGATCGTCATAGACCTGGAAGTCAAATGGGAAGGGCACGGTGAAGTACGAGTCGTCACCGTTGCCGATATTGGTTCCGCCCGTGGCATCAATCCACGTGTAGGATGTACCCGTAGAATCGGCTGTCGCTATGTAATCCCACGAACCGGACCCTCCACGATCCGCAGGCCCTGTTCGAACAACCACATCCGGACCGGCCGCCAAGGCAGGCATAACCATCAATCCAAGCACCAACAAAAACGCAAAATTCCTTTTCATACCTCTTCCCCCTTCAATTGATTCCTCTCAAAATGAGACATACACAAGGTAGGCTAGTCCACGAACCTGTCAAGGTCAAGAGGACGGTCAGCAAAGATATTGCTGTGGGACAATCCCCCCATGACGAAGAAGACCTCGAACATTGCATCTCACCTGGTGGAAATGGCCCGGCGCCAGCCGGATGCCGCGGCGATCATCGTGCCCTGGGGGCGTCGCGGCGGCAGCCTGACCTATCAACAACTGGACGACCGGTCCTCTCGGATTGCCCGCGGCCTGGAAAGGGCCGGCATTGGGCAGGGCGTGCGAACTGCGTTGATGGTCCAGCCGGGATTGGATCTTTTCGCCCTGGCTTTCGCGCTTTTTAAGTGCGGCGCCGTTCCAGTCCTGATCGACCCCGGCATCGGCATCAAGAACATGAAGAGTTGCCTGGATCGTTCTCGTCCTCAAGGCTTTGTCGGCATCACCAAGGCCCATGTGGCGCGGGTTGTCCTAGGGTGGGGGAAGTCAAGCCTTGATCATCTAGTCACCGTCGGTCCCAGGTTGTTCTGGGGAGGCCGGACGCTGAACCAGATCGAGCAATTGGGGGCCGACGGACCCCAGGAATCGACCACGCCGATGTCGGCTGCGGACGAGGTGGCGGCAGTGGTTTTTACTTCCGGCAGCACCGGCCCGCCAAAGGGCGTCGTCTACCGGCACGGGAATTTTGCCGCGCAGATTGATGCGTTGCGCGAGGTCTACGGCTTCGGCCCTGGCGAGGTCAACCTGCCGACCTTCCCGCTCTTCGCTCTGTTCGACCCTGCACTCGGCATGACGACGGTGATCCCGGAAATGGACCCGACCCGTCCGGCGCGGGCCAACCCGGAGAACATCATCGGCCCGATCCGGGAGTATGGCGTGACGACGATGTTTGGGTCGCCGGCGTTGTTGGATACCGTCGGGCGGTGGGGTACGGCCCAGGGTTCGAAGCTGCCGACAATGCGGCGGGTGATCTCCGCTGGGGCCCCGGTGGCGCCTCGTGTGATTGAGCGTTTCGCCTCGATGATGGACGAGGGGGGCCAGATCTTCACGCCCTACGGCGCGACCGAGAGTCTCCCGGTGGCGTCGATCGGCAGCGACGAGATCCTGTCAGAAACCCGGCACGCAACCGATCGCGGCCGGGGCACCTGTGTCGGTCTCCCGGTTCCGTCGGCAGAGGTCAGGGTCATCGAGACGACGGACGAGGCCATCGAACATTGGGACGAGAGTCTGTGTGTCGAACACGGGGTCATCGGAGAGATCGTCGTCAAGGGGCCGCAGGTCACGTTGGACTATTTCGAGGCGCCGGAGCACACGGCCAAGGGCAAGATCCACGACGGTGCGGCTGTCCGTCACCGGATGGGGGATCTGGGCTACTTCGACGACCGGGGCCGCTTGTGGTTTTGCGGCCGCAAGGCCCACCGAGTCATCGCCGCAGATCGGACCTTTTACACGGTGCCGTGCGAGGGGGTCTTCAACGCACATCCCGCGGTCTTTCGGACCGCCCTGGTGGGGATTACGCGGGTTGGGAAGGTCGAGCCAATCCTGATCGTGGAACTGGACCGGGAGGGCGGGACTCGGGATTGCGAGACCATCACGAGGGAACTGCTGGAGCTTGGCACCCGGCACAAACACACGGCGCCGATCTCAGAAATCCTCTTTCACAAGGCCTTCCCCGTCGATATTCGCCACAACGCCAAGATCAACCGTGCGCTCCTGGCCTCGTGGGCTGCCAAGAAGCTTGGTGGTGAGCCGGCGGTGGTCGGCTCATGAAAAGGGCTCTGGTCACCGGAGGCGGCGGTTTTCTCGGCGAGGCGATTGTCAGGCGTCTCTTGGAGCGGGGCATGGCCGTTCGTTCCTTCAGCCGGGGCGCCTACCCCGAACTCGAAGCTGTCGGAGTTGAGTGCTTCAGGGGTGATCTGGCGGATGCCGCGTCGGTAGGGGCAGCCGCCAAAGGCTGTGATGTTGTGTTTCACGTCGGCGCCAAGGCGGGCGTATGGGGTTCGTACTCCGAGTATTTTGACGCAAACGTCAGGGGGACGGGAAACGTCCTGGCAGCCTGTGCCGTGCACGGAGTCCGGCGTTTGATCTACACCTCGAGTCCCTCGGTCGTCCATGGCGGCGAGGCCATTGAGGGCGGTGACGAGAGCCTGCTGTACCCGGATCACTTCGAGGCGCCCTACCCCGAGACCAAGGCGATGGCCGAGCAGATGGTATTGGCGGCCAACGGTTCCGAATTGATGACTGTTGCGCTGAGACCTCATTTGATATGGGGACCTGAGGACAATCATCTGGTTCCCAAGATCGTTGCGCGTGCGCGGGCAGGCAAACTCAAACTGGTCGGTGACGGCGCCAATCTTGTCGACACCGTCTTTATTGACAACGCGGCCGAAGCCCATCTCGATGCGTGGGACAGCCTGACACCCGGGGCTGCCTGCTGTGGGAAGGCGTACTTCATCACCAATGGAGAACCCAGACCCATCAAGGAGATCATCGACCGCATGGTCGGGGCCGCGGGCCTGGCGCCGGTCGAGAAATCTATTCCGATGGGTGTCGCCGTTGTGGCCGGCAGGACGCTCGAATTGGCCCATCGGCTGTTTGCTCCCTCCAAAGAGCCGATGATGACGGCCTTCCTGGCTCGGCAACTGGGGACCGCCCATTGGTTCGACATCTCGGCCGCCCGGCGTGATCTGGGCTATGAGCCCGCCGTCAGCCTGGACGAGGGATTCAAACGGCTGGCGGAGTGGTTCGAGGCGGGGGGAATGCAGCTCTGACACTGATTCTGCCCCGGACGATGCTGCCCACCGCCGCTGTTCCTGTCGCTGGGTTCGAACCCCGGCCTTCTGGAGTGCCTTCGCCACTCCAGCTCGGTCATTTCCCGGAGGGGCCACATTTTCGAATCGGAGGGAGAACCGCCCCTCCGAAAAATGACCTCGGCGGCCTACGGCGTGGGCCGAAACTCGATTGCCGGCGCGCTCGCCGTGGGTTGCCAAGCTCGCATTTTCCGCAGCGGCCCATATGCTGGGAGGACTGCCGGAGGAAAATGCGAAGCATGGCACGCCCCGTCCGAGAGGGGCGCCCCCTGGTTTGAACGCCACCGTTGACTTGCTCGAGAGCCTCCATCCGTCCCCTTGCATGCAATTCGTTCAACGAATTGCCTTTGCTCCTTTGATCAATAGTCGTCTTGGTGCGGCAGAGTGGTGGTATTCTATGAAATGCGGCTCGTGCAATTTTTCACAGCCGGTTCTGAGCCGGTGGCGCGGGGCCTGAACGACTGAGAGGAGAGAAAGATGCTGAACAAGATTGGTGTCATTGGTGGAGGCAACATCGGTGGGGTGTTGGTGCAGGAAATCGTGCGCCGCGGGCTGGCACGCGAGGTAGGGTTGGTTGATCCGGCCCCCTTCGTCAACCCCGACGATCCGCCGGAGCGGCAGGCCACGACGAACAAACAAACGATCGCCGGTGGGAAGTGCCTGGATATCGCCGAGGGCACGCCAGTGCTGCGTTCCGACGTGCGCTGCTACGGGTCCAAGGACTATAGCGCCCTGGCCGGCGCCGACATGGTGATCAACACCGCCGGTGTGCCGCGCAAGGCCCGTCCGGACGGGACGTTCCCGTCCCGGGAAGAACTGCTGTCGATCAACCTCAAGGTGACCAAACAGGTGGCCGACGGGATCGCAGCCCAGTGCCCGGACGCGATGATCATCTCCATCGCCAACCCGCTGGATGCCATCGTCTACACGCTGGACAATTGCCTCAGCCCCTCCAAGAACAAGCTGGTCGGCATGGCGGGCGTTCTGGATTCCGCCCGCTACTGCTACTTCGTCGCCGAGGCGGCCAACGTGTCGGTGGACAACGTCAACGCGATGGTCCTGGGCGGCCACGGCGACACGATGGTGCCCATTCGGTCCTCCTGCCTGATCGCCGGTATCCCGGTGGACAAATTCCTCGATGCCGAGACCCTGGCCGCCATCGAGACCCGCACCCGCAAGGCCGGTGGCGAGGTCGTCGGTCTGCTGGGCATTGGTTCGGCTTTTGCGTCGCCGGCGTGGTCGGCCCTGGAAATGGCCGAGGCCATCGCCTTCGACAAGCGCAAGATCATGCCCGTGTGCGCCAAGCTCGAGGGCGAGTACGGCGTCGACGGTCTTTTCGTCGGCGTGCCGGCGATCCTGGGCAAGAACGGTGTCGAAGAGGTGATCGAACTGGATCTGACCGACGAAGAAAAAGCGGCCTTCGCCAACTCCGTCACCGCGGTGCAGAAAACCTGTAACTCCGTCGACGAGATGCTTGGGTAAGCTGTCAGCTGTCGGCTATCAGCTCTCTACTATTCAGCCCTCCCATTCCGGGAGGGCTTTATTTTTCTGATCATCTTTGCGATTTCTTTGCGCTCTTCGTGCACTTTGCGGTTCAATTGTGTTTTTGTTCCTTCCGTTCGACCAGTTCTTCTTCCGAAAGCGCCCACTTCCTCACCGAAACCGCTTCTTTCATGTGTTCGATGACGTGCAGTGTGATTTCTTCGACCAGGCTGGTTGTCTCTCCGAGGGCCGGGCTGCGTAGGATTGAGTCGACGATCGAGGCGGCGACCTCCCGGAGACTCTCGGCGCCCTCCTCGGACTCCAGGGTTGCCTGGATCGTTTCCAATGTCGTGTCGAGGATGATCTCGCCCACCACTCGGACGACGGGCTTCAATACGGCATTGGGGAGAGGAACGGCGTGCAGACTCTCGGAGCTGTCGACGGCCCGGTTGAGGTTGAGCCGAAGGAGCTCTCCGAAGCTCCGCAAGGTGTCTTCGTTGGTCAGGAGCAGACGGACGTGCTCGGCCAGAACCTGTTCGATTTCGTCACGCCGCGGCGCCATGGTTGACTCAATGATCCGCAGATGAGTCCCGTCACGGACCTCCTCGGCGTACTCGTCCATAATGCGGACCGCCACCCGGTCGGAGACCTCCTCGGTGATGATGTTGGAGATGTACTCGACGGTTCGGCTGGCGAAGTCCT
>JAUWTC010000032.1 GCA_030609785.1 Holophagae bacterium | reverse complement strand
GTCACCTCTGCCGTTGCACCGGCTACCACCGGATTGTCGATGCCGTGCAAACGGCGGGCGAGGCGTGGGAAAGCGGGATAGGCGTCGAGCCGGGCCCCCCTCGCCGATCCCATCATTTCGGTGAGGATCTCGGCCTGAGCCGGAGCCCCGAGGCCGAAGCCGCCGTCCGGATCGACGGTGTCGGCCACCCTTCACCCCGCCTCAAGGGCACAGACCAGGTGCTCGGCCGGAAGGACTTCGTTGCCGATATTTCAGTGCCCGGCATGCTCCACGGCGCCCTGGTGCTTTCACAACACCCGAGAGCCGTCGTGCACGGTATTGACTGTACGGCAGCTTCGCAAGAGGCAGGCGTCGTACGCATCGTCACCGCCGCCGACGTGCCCGGCGAGCGGATCGTTGGTTTGATCGCTAAGGACTGGCCGATCGTCATTGCAGAGGGAGAAACAACCCGGTGCGTTGGCGACGTGCTGGCCATCGTCGTCGCCGACACCCGACACCGGGCCAGAGCGGCCGCCGATCGGGTCAGAATCCAGTACGAGGTGCTGGAGCCGGTGACCTCCCCTGAAATGGCCCTCGCTCCCGGCGCACCCGCCGTCCACCCAGGGGGTAATCTCCTGGACGTCTGCGCCTTCAGCCGTGGAGACGTCGACGACGCCTTGGCCGCCTCGGCCCATGTTCTCGAAGAGACCTTTACCACCCAACGCATCGAACACGCGTTCTTGGAGCCGGAGAGCGCCCTGGCGATCCCGTCAGAGGACGGCATTCGGATTTTGTCTCAGGGCCAGGGCGTGCATGAGGACCGGCGTCAGATCACGGCCATTCTCGGCCTGGAAGAAGAGCAGGTCGAGGTCGAGTTGGTGACCAATGGTGGCGCCTTTGGGGGCAAGGAAGATCTCCTGGTGCAGGGCCACGCCGCCCTGGCAGCCCAGGTCGTGGGCGCCCCCGTCCGCATCGACCTCACGCGTGAACAGAGTCTGCTGATGCACCCAAAACGCCACCCCCTCGAGATGCACTACACCATCGGGTCGGATGCCGAAGGGCGACTGATGGCCGTCCGAGCCCGCATCGTCGGCGACACCGGCGCCTATGCCTCGGTCGGCGCCAAGGTCCTCGAACGCTCGGTGGGACACGCCTGCGGCCCCTATCGGGTCGAGAACGTCGACATCGAGGGCAAGACCGTCTACACCAACAATCCCCCCTGCGGCGCGATGCGCGGCTTCGGAGTCAACCAGACGTCCTTTGCCATCGAAGGCCTGCTGGACCGCCTGGCCGAGCGAGTCGGCATCGACGGCTACGACATCCGCGAACGCAACATCCTCCATCCCGGCGATCGTTTTGCTCCCGGCCAAATCATGACCTCGAGCTGCGGCATCAGCGCTACCCTGGAAGCCGTCCGGGAGGTCTACAAAAACGCACCGCGAGCCGGCATCGCCTGCGGGATCAAAAACACCGGCATCGGTAACGGCATGGCGGATACCGGCCGCGTATTGCTGCGTATCCTCGAGGGGGGGCGCGTTGAGGCCCTGACTGGATTCACGGAGATGGGACAGGGACTCCACACCGTCGTGCGCCAGGTTATCTGCCACGAGACCGGCCTCGATCCGGACCTGATCGACGTCCGCACGGTCAGCAAGACCGAGGTCGAGTGCGGCATGACGACCGCCTCCAGGGCGACCGCTCTGACGACCGTTGCTGCCCAGCGAGCCGCCCAGAAGCTCAAAAAAGCCCTGAAGACATCCACCCTTCAGGATCTCGTCGCCCAGGAATTCCACGGCGAGTACATCTGCGACTTCACCGTCGCTCCCGGCACGCCTGGCGATAATCCCGTAACCCATCTGACCTTCGGTTATGCCACCCAGGTCGTCATCCTCGACGACGAGGGTCGCATCGAGCGCATCGTTGCCGCACACGACGTCGGCCGGGCGATCAACCCCCTGGCCTGCGCCGGGCAGATCGAGGGCGGCGTGCACATGGGCCTGGGCCAGGCCCTGACCGAGGATTTCCCGTGCGAAGGCGGCCGCCCAACAAGCTTGCGACTGCGCGACTTGGGGATCATCCCGGCAGACCGCATGCCTCCGGTCGAGGCGATCGTGCTCGAGGTGCCCGATGAGGTCGGCGGCTACGGCTCGAAAGGCGTCGGTGAGATCGTTCTGGTTCCGACTGCGGGCGCCGTGGCCTCGGCCCTGCACGCCCGGGACGGTTCGTGGCACACCTCCCTGCCGATGGGCGAAAACAATTTGCTGCCCCGGCCCCGGAAGGCAACCGCGAAATGAGTGATCTCTTCAGGCCGACTCCTTTCGCCGATCTCGTGCAATGGGTCTTCACCGATTTCGAAAAACGAGGGGCGATCTCCGACATCGACCGGACCCTCTTCTTTGAACCGAGGCTCGACGACCCCTTTCGCCTCGAACTGCAGGGCACGACGATCGCCACGCCATTCGGCGTTGCCGCCGGACCCCACACACAGTTGGCCCCGGGCATCATCGCCTCTTGGGCTTGCGGCGCCCGGGTCCTGGAACTCAAGACCGTGCAGCTTCGCGGCGTCGAGGTGGTGCGCCCCTGCATCCGAATGCGGGACGAAGGTCTCAACGTCGAGTGGTCGCAGGAACTCGAGCCCGAGGCCTCGTTCGACCAGTATCTCGACGCCTGGGTCCTGATCCACGCCCTCCACCGTCGCTTCGGCTGGCCGGGTCCCAATCCTGAGACCATCTTCGACATCAGCGTCGGCTATGACTTCGAAGGCCTGCAATCCGAGCCGATGCGGCGGTACTTCTCCCTGGTGGCCGATGCCGGCGCCAAGCTCGAGGAGCGCTTGCAGAGCCTTACTCGATTGCGACCCGAGTTCGTCGACCTCGAGGTTCCGTCCCGCCTGAGCTCCCGGGTCACCCTCTCGACCCTGCACGGTTGTCCCTCTGACGAGATCGGACGCATGATCTCTCATCTGATCAGTGAGTATGGTCTGCACGCCAAGGTCAAACTCAACCCCTCCCTCCTCGGTGCGGAATTCGTTCGCTCTGTCCTGCACGACCACCTGGGCTTCACCGACCTCGAACCCGATGAGGCGGCCTTCGCGGAGGATCTCAAGCTGGCTGAGGCCGTTGATCTGATCGCCGAACTGCAGGGAGAGGCTCAGGGTGCCGGCGTGACCTTCGGCGTCAAGCTCTCCAACACCCTTCCTCTACGCCATCACGGTGACGCCTTTCCGGCAGGCGAAAAGACCATGTACCTCTCCAGTCGCCCCCTGCATCCGCTGACGGTGCAGATCGCAGCCCAGCTCAAACGATCCTGTGGTGCAGACCTGTCGATCTCCTTCTGTGGGGGGGCCGACGCCTTCAACGCTCCCGAACTGCTGGCCTCCGGTCTGGCGCCTGTGACCACATGCTCCGATCTCCTCAGGCCGGGCGGTATCCCCCGCCTCCGGCAGTACACCGAGACCACACGGCAAGCGATGGAGCAGGCCAAGGCCTCGGACCTGGGCCTCTTCGCTCTCGCTCGCGCCCGATCCACCGGCTTCGAGGGCCACGACGTCGGGGCGGCAGCACACCACAACCTGGAAAACTACTCAGCAGAGGTCCTCGAGGACCCCGCCTACCGGCGTGAGACCTACCACCGTCTCGGCAAGAGGTCGACGCGTGCGCTCGGCCTCTTCGACTGTATCGAGGCCCCATGCATCTCCGCCTGCGGCATCAAACAGGACGTGCCCGAGTATCTACGCCAGGTCGCATCCGGAAATGCCGGACAGGCGGCCGAAGTCATTCGACGAGATAACCCCCTGCCGGTGATCCTGGGCCGCACCTGTCATCACCCCTGCGAGACAGACTGCCTGCGCACTCACTACGACGAACCACTGGCCATTCGCGACATCAAGCGCTTTGCGATGGAGCACGCCGGTGCGCCGGCTGGAAGCTGCCCTCCCCGCGACGTTCCACCGGTCGCCATCATCGGCGGCGGACCGTGCGGTCTGGCCGCAGCCTGGGAGTTGCGACGGGCCGGAGTTGGCGTCACCGTTTTCGAGGCCGATGCAACGACCGGCGGCATGGTGACCGCCACCATCCCAGTCTATCGGGCCGCCGACGAGGCGGTGCAGCTGGACCTCCAGGCCCTTCGGGAATCCGGCGTCGACATGCGTCACGGTCAGCGATTTGGTACGGATTTCGGCCTCGAAGATCTTGAAACCCAGGGCTTTCAAGCCGTTGTACTGGCCGCCGGTGCGGCCCGCGGCCGCGCCTTGGGGTTGGCGGGCGAAGACGCCGAAGGCGTGTGGGACGGTCTTAGATTCTTGCGCCGTGCACGCCGGGGCGACGCACCCCACCTCGGCCATCGGGTCGGTATCGTCGGCGCCGGCGATGTCGCCATGGATTGTGCGCGAACGGCCGTGCGCCTCGGCGCCGAGGTCTCGGTGATCTACCGGCGACAGGCGGCCCACAGCCCGGCCCACCCCGAAGAAATGCGAGCTCTCCGCGACGAGGGCGTCGCCTTCCGGGAACTGTTGGCGCCGAATGAGGTCGAGGTCCATTCGGGAAAATTGACGGCGTTGCGTTGTCAGATGATGCGCCCCGGCGCCCCGGGCACCGACGGACGGCCTCGTCCCGAAGCCGTCGAGGGCCGATTCACCACCGTTGAACTGGATTCGTTGATCGTCGCCATCGGCCAGGATGCCGACCCGGCAACGTTGGAGATCAAAGGTCTCGATTTGACCCACGGCGGTTGGGTCAAGGTTGACGAGGGGAGCGGCCGCACCTCGGTCGAGGGCCTGTGGGCGGGAGGCGATGTCGTTCGCGGACCGTCGTCGATTGTCTCGGCAGCCGGAGACGGGCGGCGCATCGCCCGGGATATTCTGGCCGTTTTCGGCCTGGAAGTGCCCGGCGAGGAGTCCGACGATCACCGCCTCCCCGACACACGAGAATTGGCCCGACTGATGCAGCGGCGGGCCGAACGGCTCAAGAGAGTGCCGACGCCGGAACTGCCGCCCGACAAACGGGAGGGCTTCGCCGAGGTCACCCACTCCTTTTCGGACGACGAGGCCCAGGAAGAGGCCGCCCGTTGCCTGGACTGCGATATCGTGTGTTCAACCTGCGTCACCGTCTGTCCCAACAGGGCATTCCTGACCTATGAGATTGTTCCTTTCACCGTCTCCTGGCCGAAATCCATCGATGGTGTCGAGATGGTCGAACGGTCCATCGATCAGCCCTACCAGGTCGCCGTCATCAACGACTGGTGCAACGCCTGCGGCAACTGCACCGAGTTCTGCCCGACCGCCGGTCACCCCGATGAGGACAAGCCCCGCCTGGTGCTGGACCGGGAGGCCTTCGAGCATTTCGACGACAACGCCTTTCATCCGAGGCGCCCCAACGGGCGATTTGAGCTGCTGGCCCGGGACAGGGGCACGACCCACAGTCTGACCTGGGGGAAGATCCTGCACTACGAAGGGCCGCATTTCAGGGCCGATCTGGATCCTTCAACGGCAGCAATTAAATCGATCGAGCCGAACGCCGCATTGAGACCCGGCGAAGCCCTGGATTGGTCCACCTGCTTTGCCCTTCTAACCCTCGGACGGGGCCTCCTGCGCTCAGCCCCGGGTCTGGTGGCTGCGGCGATGTCTGATGCTGAACCCAGTAGCTGATGCGGTCCCTGTCGCCAAACCTGTCGCCGATGCTGATCATGCTCTCTGACGCTGTTCGCTGTCACGGTCGCTGCCTCTGGTCACTGAACCTGATCCGGGCCCTGCCCCGGACCCGATTCTGGAATCAATGGTCAAGAGGCGATATGGTAGAGCCCGGATGAGGAATACACCCGACTTTGTGACACGTGAGCCTCTTGCAAAACTCCGAGAGTCACGATGCGGGGCAGGAGCCCCGCGCTCCCACATTCAGTCCCAGCTGGCCTTTTGCCTTTCTTCCTTGCGCATTTTTGTGCCTTTTTGTGGCTCTTCCGTGGTTTTTGCAAGCGGCTCAGGTGGCACCCAAACCGGGTCTGTTGGAAACGGTGCGATGAAGCCTTTGCTTCTGCCATCCCCCGGGAACTGGTCCTTCGGCAGGAGTCTCGGCGAACGCACAATCGAAGAAGATCTGGTGCGCCAGATTGGGCGTCGTTCCAAAGAGCCGAACTTGAAGCCCCACCGACGGTGGCTCGTTATTCTCTCGGCCGCGGCCCTGCTGACGATCACGGCCCCCCTCTTCGCGGAGTCGGGTTCCAATCGGGATATTGCCGCGGTGGCCCCTGGTCGCACCGTGCCCGGAGAGGCAATTCGCATCTACGGCCAGCACTTTCTCCCCGAACGGGAGGTCTCGATCGCCTTTTCGAGAGGACCTTCCTCTCGTGAGATCCTCTTTGAAGGTGTTGCCCAGAGCGAGTCGGACCATTCGGTGAAACTCCAGCTTCCCCCGGACCTCCCCCCGGGGCGCTATTGGTTGGCGGCCCGTTTCTCAAGGGAAGAGCACTTGGGGCCTTGGACCCCGGCTCTGGAGGTGGTACCCCCCACTTGGGGCCTTCCTCCCGAGGACCCTCTACCTTCCGATAATGGCGCCATCGCGCTTGCCCAGCCCCTCACTCCCGGCCAGGTTGTGATGGGCTCCTGGTCCGGCCCTGGTGAAACCGATTTCTTCCTCCTCACAACCGGCGCCGGCGCCCGCTTTGACCTTTCCCTGGAAAGAGTCGATACCTCACTGAGCATCTTCCACCCGAAGTCCGTGGATCCCGAGTTGATGATCGCCTCTCCAGACGGCCTGATCTGTGGCGAATCCTGCTACTCGGACAATATTTCCGCAGCCAATTCCGATGCCCGGATCGAAGGGTATGAACCTGCCAAACCCGGCGTCTACCTGGTAATCTGCCGGACCAGTCGCGGCGCCGGTCCCTATCGATTGACGGTAACAAGGACCAGAACAGCGAGTGAGGGGGACTTCAAGAGTATTCCCTTCGGCTTCCCAGTGCTCAATATCGCCAGTGATATCTGGGGGGAGGCCTACATTTCACGATGGCTGGTATTCGACCCACGGGGAGCACCGGCAGGCGGGGTCACCCTGAACTGGGAGATCGACGGCGGTCACATTATTCGCAAATCGGTCTCGCAAAGCCAACCCAACGGGATCACCTGGGCTGCCGTCAAATTTAAGGCAGACAACGCCACTGTCCGCGCTACCTTCCCCTGGCCGTGGTTTGACCAAGGGAATCCTGACACCCGGGCCGATCACGGTGGCCTTCGCGGCGGAATCATCGCCCACGCAAATTTTGACGCGTCCGGCACGGTCTATTTTTTGAAAAGCACCGGTGGACGACCTGACACCCTGCAGATGCGCGAGCCCCGGCCTCTTTCCCGGCCAGAGACCACCGTTTGTCCTCCCGACTGATCAAGGCGGACCGAGGCTGGACTGTCGGTTTTGCGGGCGGGGATAAACCCCGCCCCTACAGGTGCTTGCAAATGCCGATTGGTTTCGGAGAAAACCAAATAGCACCCGACAGTCGCTCACAACTACTTTTGAGATGGTCGGTGTTCACTACCGCGACCTGGGCTAGTTTATGCGTGCTTGAATAATGGCAAGCCGCATAATTATGAAATTCATCGACCGTCTATTGGGACCGGTGCCGGAACTCCTCAACTCCAGCGACGAACCCCCGGATACCCGTCGAAGCCCCGGTCAAACGTCGCGATGTCCGAGATCCCTTGGCGTTCCATGACGGCAAGGTGCACAGCATCTCGAGCGGAGAGTCGTTGGTGCCCGAGGACAATGGCTTTCGCTCCTTCGATGTCGGAAAATTCTACAGGGATGATCTCATCGACAAGCTTCTGGAGGACGTCGAACGCCGGTTGGATGGCGTCTCTCCGGTTGATGGCGACGTACCGATGGAGGATCTCCTGGAAGACCTCAGTGTCGGTCACCAGACGTCTCTTCTCAACAACCAACGTTTCGAGGAGTCTGTGTGCGTCGATCTTGAGGGGATGGTCTCTTCCAACCAGGTACATCGGGATGTTTGAGTCGATCAGAATCACTCATCCCCCTCGAAACCGTAGCCCCGTTCGATCTCTCCCAGCATCACATCGATATCCGCTGAAGGGAAATCGTACTTTACGGCTGTTCGGATGGCTGCCAATTTTGCCTCTGGATCTCCAGTGGACTCTGCCCTGCGAGCTTCACGAAGGGACCGCCGAACCCATTCCGCGACGGTGGTGTGCTGCCGCCGGGCCATCTCCCTGATGGCCTCGAGTTCTTCATCTTCGAACACGACTTGAAGTCTTTGACTCATGGGATGAGTATAACAGACTCAGGGTATTAGTCTGTGTCCCATGAGACCCATTTATTCGGATGGCGTAAGCTGAATGAATGAAAACGCTGCTCCACAATCTGGTGATCTCCGGGAAGGGCAACGAACGGCGCCCGGCGCAGTTGCTCGTCGAAGGCGAGCAGATTGGCGCGGTTCTCAAACCAGGGGAGGTGGTGTCGGCAGATACACGGCTCGATCTCCGGGGCGCCCTGGTCCTCCCAGGAGTCATTGACGGCCACGTGCACTTTGACGATCCGGGATTCACTCAGCGCGAAGACTTCGCCACGGGCACGCGAGCCGCAGCAGCCGGCGGGGTGACGATGGTCGTCGACATGCCCTGCACCTCGCTGCCGCCGGTCACCTCCGCCGAAAACCTCCAAACCAAGCTCGAAATCATCGCACCCAAGGCCCATGTCGACTTCATGCTGTGGGGAGGTGTCTCCGGCAATGTGCTGGAGAACGCCGACTGGAAAGATCAGGTCGAAGGCCTGGTCGACGCTGGGGTGGCCGCCATCAAGATCTACCTGCTCTCCGGCATGGACACATTCAGGGACGTCACTCCCGAGCAGGCGCAAATAGTCCTGGAATTAACCACAAGGCGCGGCCTGCCCGTCGGCGTGCACGCCGAGGATCGCCAGGTCGTTGAGGCAGCCAGGAGTGCCGCCCGTGCTCGCGGAGGAGACTCGCCGCTGGACTACGCCTCGGCTCGACCTGCCGAGGCCGAGATTTCCGCAGCCCGAACCCTTCGAACACTCTGCCGAAAGACCGGCGCCCGCATCCATATCGTGCACATCGCCTCCTGGGAGGCGCTCGATATCGTCACGGAGGCCCGGTCCGAAGGCCTGCCCTTGTCCGCGGAAACCTGTCCCCATTATCTGCTCTTCACCGATGCCGACCTCAAGCGGCTCGGCGCTCTGCTCAAGACGGCGCCGGTCGTCAAATCACAGAGGGACCGAGAGGGGCTGTGGCGCGGCCTTGAAACTGGAGAGATTCTCTACGTTGCCTCCGATCACGCCGCCGGAGTGTGGCCGGAAGAAAAAAACACCGGCTCGATCTGGACCGACTACGGTGGTGTACCCGGGGTCGAGCTGCTCCTTCCCACCCTCTTCTCGGAAGGTGTCGCCAAAGGCCGGATCACGCTGGAGCGCCTGGTGGAAATCACCAGTCGGGCCCCCGCCGACTTCTTCGGCGTCGGCCGGCGCAAGGGCCGGATTGAAAAGGGCTACGACGCCGATTTTTCGGTGATCAACGAACACTCTACTTGGACGGTCCGCGCGGAGGAACTCCATAACAAGAACCGCTACACACCCTTGGAAGACATGGCCCTCAAGGGCCGGATCCAGGAGACTTGGGTTAGAGGCCGACGGGTATTTGTCCGAGACGAGGTCGGTCGCGAGACCTTTGCCGAGCGAGCGCCCGGCCGATTCATCAGAAGAGGAGGCTCCTCATGAACCCCGTCACGGTTATTGGCCCCGGCACGGTCGTCGCATCGTTCGGCCGGAATCCCAATGTGGTGACAAACGGCTCGGTTGCTATCGAAGGGGATCGCATCATTGACGTCGGCGCCTTCGAGGAGCTCGGCGCCACCTACCCTCGGGCCGACCTGCTCGATGCCCACGGCGGGCTGATTCTGCCGGGCCTCGTCAACCTGCACCATCACTTCTATTCGGCCCTGGCCCGCGGGCTTGACCCCGGAACACCGATGCACGATTTCGGAGAGATCCTCGAGGGTCTTTGGTGGCGGCTTGACCGAGCCCTTGATGCCGAGACCGTACGGCTGTCTGCCGCCCTCAGTCTGGCCGACTGCATCCGGTGGGGCTGTACGACCGTCTTTGACCACCACGCCTCGCCCTCGTGCCTGAGCGGCAGTCTCGAACTGATCGCCGACGTCGTCAGGGAGGCCGGTCTTTCGGCAATCCTGTGTTACGAAGTCTCCGACCGCAACGGACACGATGAGGCCATGGCCGGCCTCGAGGAAAACCTCCAGTTCGCTTTAGATCACCGGGAGAATCCCCGGCTGCGAGGTCTCTTGGGGCTGCACGCATCCTTCACCGTCTCCGATGCCACCCTCGAACAGGCGGCCAGACAGCGACCGGCAGATCTGGGCATCCACATCCACCTGGCCGAGGATCTCCTGGACGCCAAACTCTCTCAGGAGCGATACGGCCGGACTCCACTGAACCGCCTCGACCACTTCGGACTCTTGGACGGCCGAGCCCTGCTGGCTCACGGTGTCCACCTGGACCCATACGATGTCTCCAGAGTCGCCGAGAACGGCGCCACCCTGATCCATAATCCCGAAAGCAACAACAACAACGCCGTCGGCCGCCTCGACCTGGAGGCCGCCCTCAGCCTCGGATGCACCGTGGGCCTCGGGACCGACGGCATGTCGTCCCACATGCTGCGCTCCCAACGGGCGGCCTTCTTGGGCGTGCGAGCAGGTACGGGTGATCCGACAACCGGTTTCGACACCGTGCCTGGGCTTCTCGCCGCCAATACGCGACGCGCTGCTCAGGCTTTCGGTGAGCCTCTGCTCGGCCTGTTGGAGGCCGGCGCTCCGGCAGATATCATCGTCATCGACGGGCCGCCACCGACGCCGGTAGACGACACTAATGCCTTCGGCCATCTGCTGTACGGCGCATCGGAAAGGGTCGTCCGCCACACCGTCGCCCGAGGCCGGATACTGCTCAAGGACTTCCGCCATACAACCCTGGATGTGGAAGAAGTCGCCGATCAGGCCCGAGCCGCAACACCGGCGCTCTGGGAGCGGTTCAGGAGCTTGGATACTTGATACTCGATACTCGAAATTCGAGTTTCTAACCCACCTCAACGCGTTCGTCGTTCGATCTCTGGCAGGAGTTGGCGCCGGATTTGATCCCTGGCGACGCGAAAGACCTCGATCTGCTCCTCTCTCGTACCCTCGGCATCAGCTGGATCAGGGAACGAGACGTGCAGTGTTTCAACCGGGGTTGGGAACACCGGGCATTTTTCCTGGGCCGAGTCACAGACCGTGATTACCAAATCCCACGCTTCCGACATGTACCTGTCGACGTCCTCCGGCACACCTCTCGAAATATCAACCTCCACCTCCGCCATCACCGTGACGGCAAGGGGGTGGACATCTTCGGCAGGATTCGTCCCTGCCGAACGTGCCTCCCAGGTCTCTCCAAGCTGATGCTCGACCCACCCCTCAGCCATCTGGGAACGGCATGAATTGCCGGTACACAGGATCAAGACTCTCTGTTTTCGGGCCATTCCCTCATCCTCCGGTTGACGAGCG
>JAUWTC010000417.1 GCA_030609785.1 Holophagae bacterium | reverse complement strand
GTTCAGGAGAAATTAGCCTGGATGTTCGACGAAATCGTCAAGGGCCAACTGCTGGTCTTGCGGCTGGGACAACTCAAAAACCAGGGGGCACTGAGGCACGAGGCCGTCTCCCTCGCCAAGCGTAACAACGTACGGGTCGGTCGGGAATGTGCCCGCATCGCCCGGGAAATCCACGGAGCAAACGGCATCGTCAACGAGTATCCCATCATGCGGCATCTGATGAATATGGAGACCGTCAGTACCTACGAGGGAACCCACGACATTCACACCCTGGTGATGGGCGCCTTTCTCACAGGCATACCCAGCTTTGATCCACCGGGTTAGAACCTTTTCGTCAGACATCCGTATTACACACCAGACGTCCCAGAAATTGGGACGAAGCGCAGGGGTGGAGCCAAGAGCTTCATCCAACTCCTCCTTTTGGCTCCCTTCCCCCGGGGAGCCGACTTTTTCAGCACGCCCGACGGCCCACCGGCCCGCAATGTTAGTCTTGCCGCATGCCGAACACCGTGAGTCAGGAGCTTTCCAACAGTGCGGGTTAGAGCCGCCGCACCCTGCCGCGCCGACCTGGCAGGAGGCACGCTGGACATCTGGCCTCTGGGCCTTCTTCATCCCGGCGCCCTGACCGTCAATGTGGCCCTCCCCGTCAAGGTAGTCCTTGACCTGTGCAACGATGCCCCGGTGGGGGTCGTAAGACACCGCGCGACCGGTGGCCCGTGGAGAGAGCTGAATGCCGGCAACGCCTCGGCCGACCTGACCGCGGCCATTTGCTTTCATCTGGCCCCTCAGGGGGGGTTCACGGTGGATGTCTTGGAGCAGGCACCGATGGGCTCTGGTCTGGGTGGTTCGTCGACCTATGGGGTCGCCCTGATCAGGGCCATTGCAAAAATCACCGAGAAGGACTTTACCGACGAGCAGGTTGTTCGCCTCGTCCAGGACCTGGAGGCACGGTTGCTCGGCACTCTGACCGGATGTCAGGACCACTGGGCGGCCGTCCGGGGCGGTGTTCAGGCGCTCCACATGGTACCCGGAGGCAACCGATTGGAGCGTCTTGACACCGATCAAGGCTGGCTTGAGTCCAGAATCACTGTTTTTTTCACTGGAATCACGCACCATTCGGGGATGGTCAACTGGCAGGTCATTCGACGACGTTTGGAAGGCGATTCAGCAACAACCCTGGCCCTCCAAGAGATCACCGAGGCTGCCGGACTCTGCCGGAGGGCCGTACTCTCAGCGGAGAGTGACGCCGTCGGCGACGCTCTTCGATTTGAGTGGGCAGCTCGGCGGCGCCTTGCGCCCGAAATCTGCCCCCCCGAACTCACCCGTCTGGAATCCGAGGCAATGAATGCAGGGGCCCTTGCCTTCAAAGCTTGCGGCGCCGGAGGCGGCGGCAGCGTCCTGATCTGGCATGAGCCAGACGCGGCCGCCCCCATCGCCGACGCAATTCTGAACGCGGCTCCGGAGGGCACACTTTTCCCCCGGGGGATCAACAGTGATGGGTGCACGGTCAAATAGACGGTGCTAAACTCGGTCAACGAAACAAGGGGGAGACATCATGGGATTTTTCGACAGATTCACCAAGAGCTTTGACGATGAGGTTTCAGAGGCGCTTGAAAAAATTCGTGGCATGGGTCTCGGGGTAGAGGGACTTTCAGCCTCTGTCGACGGCAAGATCGTCACACTCAGGGGGTCTGCACCCGACATGGATGCCAAGGCCAAGATTATGCAATTTTTCAACGAGATGGTCGACACCGAGAACACCCTCAATATGGTCTCAATTCCGGCGCCCGAGCCCAAACCAGAACCCGAAGTGGCTGCCGAAGAAGCCCCGGCTGAAGAAGAACGCGTGTACGAGGTGGTTTCTGGCGACACCCTTGGCGGCATCGCCAAGAAATACTACGGAAATGCCGGCGCCTACATGAAGATCTTCGAAGCCAACCGGGACATTTTGGACAATCCCAATCTGATCAAGGTCGGCCAGAAACTCCAAATCCCGGAATAGACGGATCTCGATCGAAGCATCGTTTCACTGATGGCTAACCCGTACTTCTCACCAATGATCTGCATTGGCCCGAAATACACAGCAATCTGCGGTGTTTGCTTGAATTCGCTTAATCAACATAGTGTGGACTATGCCTCATTCGCTCATCCTTCGAAAACACCGCATCTCACCACGTCTTCCGCGCCTCGCGACGAAAATTGGTGAGAAGTGCGGGCTAACGGACTGTACATCGGCACCGCCTGTGAGGGCGGTGCTCGCATTTTCCTCGACACCGACCATTTGACCACCCACGCCGTCTGCCTGGGCATGACGGGATCGGGTAAGACCGGCCTGGGAATCGTAACCCTCGAGGAACTGGCCCGGCAAAGCGTGCCGCTCTTGATTATCGACCTCAAGGGCGACATGCTTGACCTGCTGCTCAACTTTCCGGATCTCAGTCCTTCGGATTTTGAGCCGTGGCTGCCTCCTGATGCCAAGGCCTCAGAAGATCCGGCAATCATCGCCGCCAAGCAGGCAGCAATATGGCGAAAGGGCCTGGAAGGCAGCGGACTCGACGGTAACGACATCGCCGCGGTCGGCCAGGGAGTTCGATGGCGGTTGGTGACCCCCGGTATCGCCTCCGGCGCTCCCCTGGATATCCTGCCAAGCCTGGCACCCCCGCCCGGCTGGACCCCGGACGGAGACCCCGACGGCGCCCGCGACCGGGTCAACGGGCTGACGTCGGCCTTGCTCTCACTGGTGGACCGCGGCGAAGATCCGCTCTCTGATCCCGATCACGTCCTGGTTGCTTCGATCATCCTGGAAAACTGGCGAAAGGGACGAGGCCTCGACCTGCCGGGCCTCTTGAGCAATATTGCGGATCCACCGATCGACCATCTCGGGGCCCTTCCGCTGGAGACCTTTTACCCCAGGGATCGTCGAATGAAACTGGTGATGGCTCTCAACACCCTGATCGCCAGCCCGTCATTTGCTGCGTGGACCAAAGGCATCCC
>JAUWTC010000146.1 GCA_030609785.1 Holophagae bacterium | reverse complement strand
TCGTCGACCTGATGGACTACGGAGTCCAACTGGGACGCCGTTTTCGGGCCCTCAAGGTCTGGTGGGTCTTGCGCTCGTACGGCCTGTCCGGCCTGCAAACCCACCTCCGCCGCCACATCGAACTGGCCCAAGCCTTTTCCGACTGGGTCGATGGCCAACCGCTCCTGGAGCGGACCGCACCCGCCCCCTTTTCGGTCGTCTGTTTCCGTGTGGCGCCCCCCGGCATGGAACAGGGAGAAGCCCTCGACGGTTTCAATATGCGTCTGATGGAGGAGATCAACACCTCAGGCGATGTCTACCTCTCTCATACACGACTGGACGACGGCATCGCCCTGCGGGTAGCCATCGGCAACATCGGCACGGATGAGACGGATCTCGAACGATGCCGAACACTGATTCTGAAAGGACTGCAATGCCTCTCCAACCCTTGAACGAGAACCGGTCACAGGTCTCAAACGCGGTGGCCTCGATCCGGGCTGCTCTGATGTCGGCCTTCGGCCTGGGGACGCTGATGGTCGTCAATCTTGTGCAAACACTCAGCCTCTTGATCAAACCTTTCTCAGGCGGGGCCTTTCGGAAGATCAACCGTGCATGTGCCAACTCCTGGTGGGGCATGTGCGTGTCCGGCGCACAACGACTCAACGGGGGCAAGTTCCTGGTGACCGGCGCGGACATCCCCGTTCGTGAGAGCGCGATCATTGTCTCCAACCACCAGCAGATGCCCGATATCCCCACGATCATGGCATTCGCCAAGTCCAAGAAGCGTCTGGGGGACCTCAAGTTCTTCGTCAAGGACGTCCTCAAATGGGTGCCGGGGATTGGTTGGGGCATGCTTTTTTTGGACTGCGTCTTCGTCAAGAGGAACTGGTCCTCGGACGCCGATCACATCCTCAAGACCTTCAGCACCCTGGTGGACAACGAGGTTCCAGTGTGGCTGGTCTCTTTCGTCGAAGGCACCCGCGCCCGTCTCCACAAGATCGAGGCGAGCCGGGAATTCGCCCTGAGCCGGGGCCTCGAGCCCCTGGAACACGTTCTCATGCCCCGGACCAAGGGCTTCGCGGCGACAGTACAAGGCCTCCGTGAACACGTCACGGTGGTCTATGACTTCACCATCGGCTATGAAGAGGGCGTCCCGACCCTATGGCAGTACATCAAGGGCTCGGTCTGCAGAATTCACCTCCACGTGAGGCGTTTCCCGGTCGAGGAGTTACCGACACTCGAGGAGGACGTCCGCCAATGGCTGCTGGACCGATGGACCGAGAAGGATCACCTCCTGGATCGATTCTACGAACAGGGTACATTCCCGCAGGAAGCATTGCCGCAGGAGATGGCGGTTTGACCTGATCCGGCAAAACCTGAACCGGAGCGACGCAGGGAGCCTTTTCGAAGTATTGGCCGATAAGTGACTAAGACTGCCGGGTCATCAAAGCAAGCGCAACCGATGTGGCCAGCAACAACGCCCCACACGCCTGGTGCGCGGTTGTGGCCATCACCTCGAACAACCCTGGGTTCCCGACTATGGCATCACCGGCGGTGACGGCCATGGCAGTGATACCCAAGAGAACCTGAACGCCGGCGATGATCAACACGGCTCTCCCCAGCCGGGATACCACAGATGTGTCCGGCCACAACCACCATCCGCGTGCGCCGGCGACCGAAGCCAGCATCCAGACGACTGCTGCCATCGTGATGTGAATGATCAGGCCCCACGCCACATGGCGTTGCACCGCTCCCAGTACCAACTGGACCAACAGGGTCCCGACAAGAAAGGCCTGTAACTGCCGATCCAGGGAGTCCTTTACCGGGGAGCCTTCCGAGGCGAGTCGTTGCCAGGCAGTGCTGGTGACAACCGCAAGAGAGACAATGAGCGCCAGAAACACCTGCCCCAGGACACCGTGAAGGACCGCCAGTGCGATGCTGGGCGCCATGTCTTCCGCCGAGGTCGACAGGGTGAAGTTCCCGGTGACCCGAAGCCCCCCGAGAATGCCCTGAACGACAACGACCACAACCGATGAGAGCGCAAGCGCAGTGACCCACTTCCGCCCATCGCGGCGCCACAAATAGAGGGCCAGCGCGACTGTCGTCAGTCCGACCAACGACCCGAAGAGTCGATGGGCATGCTCGTAGTAGATGCCCCCGGTCATTTTGGAGATCGGATAGAGAAACATGTTGTACCCGTATGAATTGGGCCAGTCAACCACCGCCAACCCCGACTCATTGGAGGTCACCAGCCCCCCGGCGACAACCAGGAGAAACGTGGCGCCCAGAGCGACCTTGGAGAGCAGCCCGGCCCATTCCGGCGGTTCCCGCGTTCCGCCCCGGCTTCCAAAATGGGCGGAGGCAGCCGTTATGAGGGCGGTAACGACCAACGAGCCGGGGATCCACCACAGGGCCGACGGCACCAGGCCGAGCCGTTCCGACGAACTCAAGAAGGAACCGAGAATCAACATGTTGAGAACGGCAGCCACCAGCCCAACCTTGGCGCCGGCGACCAGTCCTCGCTCGATCCAGGTCCCGGTTCGCCACCCCCATCCCGCCACGATCAGCAGCATGGCAAAGCCGATCAGCCAGCTTGGGGCCATGACGAACGGCAACCGGCCGATATACGCGACAGCCCACATGCTGACCGTCGTCGCAAACCCCAGGGGGACCAACCAACCGCCGTCAACAGACCTTTCTTGCATTTCACCCCTCCGTCGAGGGTCATTATTGCGTATCCCGGCGAGGACGAGAAAAACAGATGAACCACAAAGGCACGAAGAGGAAAATACAACTCGCGTACAATCCAAAGGAAATGCTACAGACCTGATCTGCGTTGACCATCAGGATGGAGACGAAGACCCTATGACACTTGCCAAACGGGCACGACACGAACTCGGCATGTATCTGGAGATGTCCAAGGCCAGACTGTCGTCGATGGTGGTTTTTTCGACAATCGCCGGCTACCTTCTGTCGGCCCGTGGTGCAAGCCGGCTCGACGAGCTCATCTGGACTGCTCTCGGGACCGCACTGGCAGCTTTCGGGGCCAGTATCTTCAACCAGATCATGGAAACTGAGCTGGACGCCAAGATGGAACGCACTCGGAACAGGCCTTTGCCCTCCGAGCGTATGCCCCGCTCCAGGGCGGTAGTTTACGGATGGGCATCCTCCATAACCGGTGTGGTTCTGCTCGCGATCCTCGTCAACCTCTTGACTGCAGCTCTTGCCCTCGGTGTCATCCTGGTCTACACCCTGGTCTACACGCCGATGAAAACCCGAACCTCGACCAACACACTGGTTGGTGCAGTCGTCGGCGCCGTGCCCCCGGTCATCGGTTGGACGGCCTTTTCCGGCAGGATCGAAATCGGAGCACTGATCCTCTTCGGCATTCTCTTCACCTGGCAAGTCCCTCACTTTCTGGCACTGGCCTGGATGTACCGAGAAGATTACGCTCGGGGTGGCTTCAAAATGCTCCCCGCCGTCGATGGTGTCGGCCGATTCACCGCCCGAACGGCCCTGGTTTACGCATTGGCGTTGCAACCATTGACCCTCCTGATATACGCGGAGGGACTTTCCGGTATGACCTTCCTGATCATCGCCCAAGTCCTGGGCTTGGCCTTCGCTATTGCCGCCCTGCCCTTCTACCGGGACCGGACCCGGCTCACTGCTCGGCGCCTGTTTCTGGCCAGCATCATCTACCTCCCCTTGCTGCTGATTTCGATGGTGGGCGACATGGACGAGAAGATATTCAACGGCGCCTTCATTGGGTCCGAACCGCAGGCCGAGGTCCAACTGGCTCAGTCCAGAATCTCCGATGATCGGTAGGCTTTTTCGGAGCGGGTGGTGGGTCGTCGGTGCGGCCGTCATCTCCGTTGCGGTGATCCTGGCACTGGTCGTGCGACCTGGATCGATCTCGAGTCTGGGCGACGGACACGACCCCTCGACCTACGGCTTTGATCTCGGCTGCCTCCAGGTCTCCGACATCGTCGCCGGGGGCATGGGACGCGACGGCCTGCATGCGGTGGACAACCCCGAGACCGTCCCCGGTGCCCAGGTGGCAACGATCAACGAAGAACATCGCGGAAAGTTTCTTGTTGGCGCAGACCGCGTTATCGGCATCGTCATCAACGGCGAGGCCGGTGCCTACCCCCTTCGGCTGATGCGGTGGCACGAAGTGATCAACGATACCCTGGGCGGCGAAGAGATCGCGGTGACGTATTCAGGCTTGAGCGACGCCTCCGCCGTGTGGCGCCGGCCCGTGGTTGGCCCCGAAACCCTGTCGTTCGGCGTGTCCGGACTGCTCTTCAACTCCAACACACTGATCTATGACCACGGCCGCTCCGAGCAAGAATCCAGCCTCTGGAGCCAGCTCTCCGGCCGGGCCGTCGCGGGCCCAATGGCCTGTTCCGAGGCACGATTGGAGGGCATCCCCTTCGACCTGGCCCTGTGGTCCGACTGGCTCGAACGGCATCCCGACACCGACGTCATGATGCCGTTACCGGAGTTCAAGAGACTCTACAAGCGAGACCCCTACCACAGCTACTTCGGATCCGAGGTACTGCATTTTCCGGTCGATCCGATGCCGCCGGACGACGGCCCCGGCCTCAAAGAAAGGGTCGTCATCGTCGAGGCCGGAGCAGAGCGAGAGGTGTTTGCCATCTCCGCTTTGGCAGCCAATGTTGGTGAGCCCCGGGGCACCGTCGATACAATCATCGGCGATGTTCCACTTAGGATTCACTTCACAAGCGTACCCCCTACCGCGCGAGTGCAAATGCTGGCAAACTCCGGTCAGCCTCTAAAGATTCGTGTCGCCTTCTGGTTTGCCTGGCACGCACAATTCCCCAGCGACACCCCAACAACCCCTTAGTTTTCCCCCTGCGCGAAGCGCACGTACCAGAAAATGGGAACGGATTGGCCGATTTCCATCCCCCATTTGAAAAACGGCCTCAGAGGGCCAATACGATCCCATTTTGTGGTTAAGGGTAGAATTCCACCATGCAGGTTAACTTTGAACACTGCACATCCGACCCCGAGACTGGGCGCTCGATTCGGTCTCAGGTCACTCACGCCGGCGAAGACATCGTCATCGTTGTCACCGGCGGAAGCCGGCCGCACGTCGGCAGTGTCGTCCTGGCCCAACCCTGCGGTTCCGGCCGGAGTGGGGTCTCGTGCTCGGTCATGACCATCCCTCCCCACAAGGAAGAGGCCGTGGCTCGCCCGATCGCCGAGGCCGTGTGCCGGGCGTCGGGGCGCGTTACAGTCGTCACTGCAGGCATTCACGAGGATAGGCTCGATGCCGTAGGAGTCCGCGTCTACCTGGAACTGGCCCGACGGATGGCGACCGAATTGGCGGAGAGGTTCCGATGAAAAACCCTGAAACCCAAACCGTTATGGTCGGATCCGTCGCCATCGGCGGCGGCGCTCCCGTAGTGATCCAGTCAATGACCAATACCGATACCGCCGATGCCGAGGCGACGGCTCGTCAGGTCGTAGAACTGGCCGAGGCCGGCTCCGAGTTGGTCCGAATCACCGTCAACACCCCGGAGGCGGCTGCAGCCGTCCCAGAGATCCACACGAGGATGTCCGACGCCGGGTGTTCGGCACCCCTGATCGGCGATTTCCACTACAACGGGCACATTCTGTTGAAGCAGTATCCCCGGTGCGCCGAGATTCTGGACAAGTACCGGATCAATCCCGGAAACATCGGGCAAGGGGCCCGCGGCGACGACAACTTTTCGACCATCTGCCGAATCGCACTGGACAACGACAAACCCGTCCGGATCGGCGTTAACGGCGGTTCTCTGGATCAGGCGCTCGTGGTAGCCATGATGCAGGAGAACACCGACGGGGATCTTGGCCTCAGTTCCGAAGAGATCCTCGAGCGGTGCATGATCCAAAGCGCGCTTCAGTCAACCGAGATGGCCTTCGCCGCCGGCCTGGGGCCCGAGCACGTGGTGCTTTCCTGCAAGGTCTCCGAGCCGGTCGCCCTCATCCGCCTCTACCGTGCCCTGGCCGAAAAGACGGGCCAACCCCTTCACCTGGGTCTGACCGAGGCCGGCATGGGCGCCAAGGGCCTGGTGTGGTCGGCCGCCGCCATGGCGCCGCTGCTGCTCGAAGGTATCGGCGATACGATCCGCGTGTCGTTGACGCCCAGGGCCGGAGGCGATCGTCGGGAAGAGGTCCGGGCTGCCTGCGAGCTGGTTCAGGGCCTGGGCCTGCGCTCGTTCTCGCCGACTGTCACCGCCTGCCCCGGCTGCGGTCGCACCACCTCAACGACGTTTCAGGAGTTGGCGGAACGGGTCGAAAACCACGTACGAGACCACATGCCCCAGTGGCGAAACCTCTATCCCGGAGTCGAGGATTTCAAGCTGGCTGTGATGGGCTGCATCGTCAACGGGCCGGGCGAGAGCAAGGCCGCACACGTCGGCATCTCCCTGCCCGGGACCGGCGAGGAACCCAAGTGCCCGGTCTTCGTCGACGGCCGCCCGTTCACAACCCTCAAAGGCAGCTACGAGGAGTTGGCACAGCAGTTCATCGCGATCGTTGAGGATTATGTTGCGCGGCGGTGGGGATAAGGGGTCAAAGGGTCGAAATGGTCATTGGGTTTACCGTTGCGGGGCAGGAGCCCCGCGCCCCAAATAAGGCACTCACAGGCCATGGAGTGGGAGCGCGGGGCGCCTGCCCCCCAACGTTCCTCGTTATTGCGATTTATTAATACTATCTTTTCGTTTACATTT
>JAUWTC010000305.1 GCA_030609785.1 Holophagae bacterium | reverse complement strand
TGGCCTCCTCGAACTGGCGCTCGCCCCTGATGGAGAGAACACCGTCCTCGACGGTAACCTCAACATCCTTGGCATCGACGCCCGGCATCTCAATCGTGATTTCGACTCCGTCCTCGCGCTCGAGAATATTGACAGGCGCTGAATCAGCCCCCGAAATGAACTGCATACAACAGCGGCGCGATGATCATCGCCACGACGCTGATCAGTTTGATCAGGATGTTGATCGACGGACCGGAAGTGTCCTTGAAGGGATCCCCTACCGTATCGCCGGTGACGGTCGCCTTGTGCATCTCTTCAAAGGCGTCACCATGAACCTTCTTCCCCTCATCCTTGACCTGCTTCTTCGAATTGTCCCAGGCGCCGCCTGAGTTGGCCTGGAAGATCGCCAGACAAACACCTGAGATCGTCACACCAATCAAGAGGCCACCAAGCATGTTGGGGTTGTAGAGTCCAACGATGACAGGGACCAGCACCGCCATCAACCCCGGAGCGATCATCTTCTTGATCGCAGCGGCGGTCGCGATTTCGACGCAGTGGGAGTATTCAGCCTTGCCGTCGGCGGCATCAATGATCTTGGCCTCTTCTTCGGTCGGCTCACGCTCTTCACTCTCGGCCCTCTGAGCAGCTACAAGAGCCGGCCGCAGTTCGGGAATTTCGGCAAACTGGCGACGTACTTCACGGATCATCTCCTGGGCAGCATCTCCGACCGCCACCATCGCCATCGCCGAAAAACGGAAAGGCAGCATGCAGCCGAACAACAGACCGACCAGCACGTAGGGATCGGCCGCATCCAGACTGACTTCCCCCTGCATCTTGGTCAGGAACGCCGCCGTCAAGGCCAACGCTGTCAGGGCCGCCGAACCGATAGCGAAACCCTTGCCGATTGCGGCGGTCGTGTTGCCTACCGCATCCAATTTGTCCGTCCGGGCCCTGATGTCTCGACCCAGCCGCGCCATTTCCGCCACACCGCCGGCATTGTCGGCGATCGGGCCATAGGCATCGGTGGCTAACTGAATGGCCGTCGTTGAGAGCATGCCCAGGGCCGCCAGAGCGATGCCATACAGCCCGGCGAACTCATAAGCGATCAGGATCGCTACGCCGATGACGATGACCGGGAAGGTCGTTGAATTCATGCCGACAGCGACACCCTGGATGATTGTCGTTGCTGCCCCGGTCTTGGAGGCCTCAACGATCGTGCCGACCGGGCTTTTTTCGGTGGCCGTGTAGAACTCGGTCAAAAGGCCAACGGCGATTCCGGCCGCAAGCCCGGCAACAACGGTGATCGAAAGCCCAATCCAGGTGTATGTATCCTGACCGGTCCCAACGACCCTGGACACGACGATCCCGCCTTCGGGAATCAGCCATTTGATCGCCGCAATCGTCCCGATAACCATCAGGAACCCGGCGCCAAAGGTGCCGCGGTTGAGGCCGGCCTGGGGGTTGCCGCCTTCCTTGGTGCGCACGAAGAAGAAGCCGATGATCGAGGCCACCAGACCGACAATCGCGACCATCAGCGGCAGCAACACGGCATTCATGCCCGACCCCGGCTCAACCGCCTCAAGGCCGGAGAACCAAACCACACCGAGAATCATCGACGAGATGATGGCCCCGATATAGGACTCGAAGAGGTCGGCGCCCATGCCGGCCACGTCGCCGACGTTGTCGCCGACGTTGTCTGCGATTGTCGCCGGATTGAGAGGGTGGTCCTCGGGAATGCCCGCCTCGACCTTGCCGACCAGATCGGCGCCGACATCGGCGGCCTTTGTGTAGATTCCGCCGCCGACGCGCGCGAAGAGGGCGATCGACGAAGCACCTAGCGAGAAGCCCGACAGGAGGTTCAGAACCAGCACCATCGCCGTGACATCGGTCAACGCCGTCGAGTACATCTTGGTATAGACGATGAAGAGAACACCCAGTCCGGTCAGGGCCAGGCCGACCACCGACAGGCCCATCACCGACCCGCCGTTAAAGGCGACTTGCAGCGCCTGATTGAGGCCCTGGCGAGCTGCCGACGCCGTCCGCGTATTGGCCGCCGTGGCGGTCTTCATGCCGAAATAACCGGCCAGTGCCGAGCAGAAGGCGCCCAAAACGAAGGACACCGCGATGATCCAGTTGGTGTCGCCACCAACCATCTGATTGGAAACTCCAAGCAACACGGCAACGGCGACGACGAAAATCGCCAGCACACGGTACTCGCGCGCCAAGAAGGCCATCGCCCCGTCGGCGATCCACCCGCCGATCATCTTCATACGGTCGGTCCCCTCGTCCTGCGCCCTGACCCATGAGGCCTTCATGTAGGCATAGATCAGCGCCAGAACAGCGACTGCCGGACAGAGATAAATTAAATGAACTGGTTCCACTGTTTCCCCCTATTTCACTGTGTCGGCCTCGGCCGACCCCCTTCGAAACGGCCCGTCAGACGGACCTCTTCACGAGATCTTCATTTTCGGCGGATATGATACACGAAAATGGGAAACCAATACTGGAAACTGGATACTCGAAACGGGAAAGAAAAGTTCCGAGGGTTTACCAACTCGGCAGGGTCGAAAGCACTCTGTCGTCTCTACGACTGTATCGCAGGAGAGATCCATGCTGGGTTTTGAACGGTACCGTAAGGGTGTGGAATCAAGTTTCCAGTTTCCAGTTTCGGGTGCACCCTGTAGGAGCGGGTCCCCGTGCCCGCCCGCCGCCGAGCTACGCTCCCCTGTCCCCACTCTCCACCGTCACCACAGTATGAATGCCGCCTCTGACGCGGTAGTCCAGGACGATTTCCATCCATTTCGGATCACTGACGGCGACGAGATCGTCGAGCAGCCGACCCGCTGCATGTTCCTGGTAGATACCGACCTGACGGAACGATGTCAGGTAGTACTTGAGGGACTTGAGCTCGATGCATCGGTCGGACGGGATGTAACGGACAATCACGCGACCGAAATCGGGGAGACCGGAAAAGGGGCAGACGCAGCTCCACTCGTCGCTGTCCAGCTCTACCAGCGTGTCCCGCCCACGGTATTCGTAGGGGAAGGTCTCGAGAACCTCCGGAGTGATGGCATTTTCACCAGAAAAGTCGAATTTTTTGCCTTCTGCCTTGACCACAGTGCCTCCTCCGCTCGTGCAGAGCACTTGCAGATGCTAACCCGGCGGAGCCGGAACTGAAAGGCAAACGACCGGCCTCGCCGGGTTGCTATCAGCTATCAGCCAACGGGCGGACACGGGGGTCCGCCCCTACAACGTTTCCCGTGCCTGCCTGGCCATTCATTGCTGACAGCTGACAGCTGAGAGCTGAGAGCTCACAAACGCTTCCTGTACGATGAGCTCATGCAATCGTCTCGACGCCGCGCCATTATTTCCGCCGCCCTCGCCGGCTGCTCCGTGATCGCGATCGGGACGATCGGCTACTCAACCATCGAAGACATGTCCCTTCTCGACGCCCTCTACATGACGACCATCACCGTTACGACAATCGGCTTCAAAGAGGTTGCCCCCCTGTCGGTACCCGGTCGCATCTTCACTATTTTCATGGCCTTTGCCGGTATCGGCGTCATTCTCTTCACCGGCACGGAACTGGCCCGAGCCGTCCTCGAGGTCAACCTTCGCCGCTTCATCGACAAGACCCGGGAGCTCACCATGATCAAACGAATGTCCGACCACATCATCGTCTGCGGCTATGGACGGCTCGGCAAGGCCGTAGCGGAAGTCCTGATCGAGAGTTCAGTACCTTTCGTCGTTGTCGAAGAGTCCGGGCAAGTATGCAACCAACTCGAAGAAAACCACATCCCAATCGTTCAGGGTGACGCCACCCAGGAGGACGTCCTCTTGGCCGCAGGTATCGGGCGAGCCAAGACCTTTCTCTCCTGCCTGGGAGATGATGCCCACAACGTCTACGCCATCCTCCTTGCCCGCCAATTGCAACCCAAGATCACGATTATCGGCCTGGCGGTGGAGGACGGAGCCGAAGAGCGCCTTCGCCTCGCCGGCGCCCACCAGGTGATCAACCCCTACAAACTCGGCGGCAAACGACTGGCGCTGACAGCCATCAAACCACAGATGATGGACTTCATCGACACCTCCCTGCTGGACAGCAACATGGAACTGGAGTTGTCGGAGATCACCGTCCGTGCGGGCTCGGAACTCGAGGGCCGAACCCTGGCAGAAGCGCATGTCCGGCGGAACTTCGGCATCATCATTGTCGCCAGAAAACGTGGTGACGATACCTGTTTCAACCCTTCCAGCGATGTTCGGATGCAAGACGGCGATATCTTGGTCGGGCTCGGACCCCTCGAAGCTCTGGAACGAGCAGAAAAGATCGCCGCAGGGGAATAGGAAGCTGTCGGCTATCAGCTATCAGCTGTCAGCCCTCGAGGGTAACCCCGGGAAGAAAAAGACGTTG
>JAUWTC010000437.1 GCA_030609785.1 Holophagae bacterium | reverse complement strand
TCTGTGGCCTGAGCATTCGGAAGCGAGTCGGTAGCCCCGGCCGACCCCGAAAGGGCTGCCAACACCGAAATCAGAAGGAAAACCCTCGTCATCGCACCTCCTGAGAGGATGATACCGCTTTCTTTGGACCTAATCTGAGCGATTCTGGCGGATGAGATGTGTCAAATCCTTGAGGCTCTGGTGCTGGAAAAAACGTAGGCATACCTGTTCGTCTGTCGAGGCTTTTTGAAAGTGCCCAGGGCCCAAGGATTTGGCACAGGTCGCCGATGAGAATCGCTCAGGTTAGGTTTGACCCGAGCCCGAGCCCTCCCGTGCCGGTTCCCGAATTTCTTCGGTTTCACTCCACCGGGTCAGGATATTTTCCTAAAGACCGCCCCTGTGATACCTTCTCCCGCTGCAGTAACTGAACCGAAAGGACGACTCATGGCCAATCCAATCGCAACCTTTACCACCTCGGTCGGAACACTCAAGACGGAGATCTTCCTCGATGAGATGCCGATCACCGCTCAAAATTTCATCGACCTCACTGAGTCGGGTTTTTACGACGGTCTCCATTTTCACCGCGTTATCCAGGGTTTCATGGCCCAGTTCGGATGCCCCCACAGCTCCGACCCCACCGATCCCCGATGCGGCACCGGAGGCCCTCCGCACGGCACGATCGCCGACGAACACCCGGAAAACGCCCAGATTTCCAACGAGCCGGGCACCCTGTCGATGGCCAACACCGGTCGTCCGAATTCCGGCGGCTCGCAGTTCTTCATCAACACGGTCCATAACAATTTCCTGGATTGGTTCTCTCCCGGCCCCTCCAAACACCCGGTCTTCGGCCGCGTGATTGATGGGCTAGACGTCCTGCAGGCAATTGAAGGAACGGCCACCGACGCCGGCGACCGGCCTCTGACTCCGGTCAAGATGGAGAGCATCACGATCGAACGGTGACAGCCGACACGGTTCGGAATCATTGATCGAAATACCCTGTTGTCAAGAGTGAGACCAGGAGGACGCCGATGTCTTTGACCTATGATTTCCATTATGGACGCAGATTCGCAATTGGTGCCCTGTGCATCGTGGCTGCGATAGCCACCCTGCCGGCACCCCTCGTGACGGCGGGCGGCTTGCCTCCCGGTCTGGTCGGCCCTGAGATCGCCGCACTCGAAATTCCCACTGTCCGGATGGAATCTGTCGATCACCAGGTCCTCGAAACCGAGGACCTCGGCAAGCCAACCGGTCCCGACACGGCGGGTCCGATGCGCTTCGCGGTCGGCCTCGAAGCGTCGATCAGCCCGGCGAACTCCGGTCGCTGGGACCGATTGGCGGATGGCTGGGACCTCTGGCGGGTCGAGATTGACGCCCCCGGCGCCCTGAGCATCAACCTCCGAATCGACGATCTCAACCTGCCTGCGGGTTCAAGCCTGTGGCTCCACGATCCCACCGGCTCTCAGGTCCACGGTCCCTATACCCAGGCCGATCGTGACAGCCACGGCGGGCTCTCGACCCCAATCGTGCTTGGAGACCATCTGGTGGTCGAGGTGGCGGCGCCGCCCGGTCGGGCCTCGGATGTTCGGTTGATGATCTCCAGTGTCCATCACGGCTACAGGGTCTTCGGCGAAGATCCTCGCAAGGGCGATCAGGGCTATTGCAACATCGACGTCGTTTGCCCGGAGGGCGACGGCTGGCGGGATCAGATCCGCTCGGTCGCCCGCTACTCGGCCCAGTTTCCCGGTTACACAGGCTTTTGTACCGGAACGCTGATGAACAACACGGCCGAAGACGAGCGCCCCCTATTCCTGACAGCTGATCATTGTGCCGTCAGGGAGGACAACGCCCACACGGTGGTGGTCTATTGGAACTACGAATCACCCAACTGCGGAGACCTCTCGGGCGGCTCCCTGAGTCAGAATCAGACCGGAACCTCCTTCCTCTCGACCTGGAAATGGAATTGGGGCGGCGGATCGGACTTCACCCTGCTCGAATTGGACTCCGTTCCAGAACCCGGCTTCAACGTCTATTACGCCGGGTGGGACGTCTCGGGCCGAACGCCACAATCGGTCACGGGCATCCACCACCCCCGGGCCGGCGAAAAGGCGATCTCTTTCGAAAACGATCCGCTGACGACCATGGGCGCTTCGCATTGGAAGGTCAACGACTGGGATCTCGGTACCACCGAGCCCGGTTCTTCAGGCTCGTGCATCTTCGACCAATCGAACGGCCTGTGCGTCGGGACCCTGTCAGGCGGGGACGCCGCCTGCGGCAACGACCTGGAAGACTGGTACGGTCAAATCCACGAGAGCTGGACAGGTAACGGCACGCCGGATTCCCGGCTGTCTGACCACCTGGATCCCCTGGGCCTCGGGGTCACCACACTCCAGGGGCGAGACCCCTCGAGCGTCGGATCGACCCAGTGGCTGATTCCGGCGGCAGCATCGACGCCGGGCTTAGGCGCCTCGAACTGGAAAACCCAGATCGCCGTCGCCAACCCATCATCGACGACCGCGAGCGCTACTCTCTACTTCGTCGCCAAGGATTCCGCCTGGCCCGGTGTGATGCTGCCGGGGACACACTCGATCCCAGCCGGGGGTTCTCTCTATATCGACGACCCCCTGGCCGACTCCAGCCCAACCTCCGGCCTGATGTACGTCAGCGTGGACTCGGATGAGGCCGTTGTCTCGACGCGCACCTACAACCTGGGTGACGGAGGTGCGACCTTCGGTCAGGGCATCCCCGGAATCCCGTTGGAGACCACTCAAAGCTCATCCTCGGTCATCCTCCCGCTCATTCACTCCGAACCGGATGTCTTCCAC
>JAUWTC010000440.1 GCA_030609785.1 Holophagae bacterium | reverse complement strand
GAAGACCATCGGCAGAAAGACGATCACCGAGGTGACGGTGGCGGCGATGACCGCCATGGAAACCTCACGGGCGCCCATACGCGCTGCCTGGGCCCGGCCCAGACCCAACTGTTGGTGCCGGTAGATGGTCTCCATGACAACGACCGCGTTGTCGACCAACATGCCGATGCCGACGATCAGGCCCAGTAGTGTCAAGGTATTCATGGTCTTGCCCATCGCCCAGATCGCCCCACAGGCGACGATCAGGGAAAAGGGAATGCAGGCGACCACGATGAAGGTCATGCTGAAACGTCGAAGGAAAACGTACAGAACGACGCTCGCCAGAAGCGCTCCGAAGATCCCGGTGAATGTCAGGTCACGAAGGGTCTTCCGAATCTCCTCTCCCTGGTTGAACCAGATCAGGAAATTGACGCCCTCCAACTCGGGATCGACTTCCATCGCATCGACCCGGCGCTGAACCTCGTCACAGATCGCGACTGAGTTGGCGTCTGCCTCACCCGTCACCGTGACCCCGATCGCGAAATTTCCGTCGAGGTGCCGGCCGTACTCCAGGGGCGGTTCTTCATAGACCACTTCGGCCACGTCGCCCAGACGTAACCCATCGGCCCGGAGCGGTAATCGGGAAATCTCCTCAATTGTCTGGAATGCGCCGACGGTGCGAACGCTGAAACGCCGCTCGGCCGACCGGATGACCCCAACGCTCAGGTCGAAGTTACTCGAGCGCAGGATGCGAACGACGGAGCGCACATCAACCCCGTGACTTTCGAGATCCTGCAATCGCAAATTGATGCGGACCTCCTTGGGATTGACGCCGTCAAGCCGCACGGACGCGACGCCGTCAATTCGTTCGAGCGGCCTCACGATCTTGCGCTCCAGCAAATCGTAGCTTTCGGAGAGGTCCAGGTTGGACGACAGTCGGCCTTCGAGCACCGGTATTTCCTCGTCACGGGAGTCCCAGCTGCCGCTGATGGTGATGTCACCAATGGTGTCCGGTAATTCACCGCGGATCCGATCGACCCGTTCGAGGACCTCCGCCCGTGCCAGGCTCATCTCGTGGCCCCACGAAAACTCCAGGTTGATCCTGCCGTTGTCCGCATCACAGTTTGAGCGCATCGACGTCACGCCCTTGACCGAGCCCAGAACCTCCTCGATCGGCCGGACGATCAGCCGTTCGGTCTGCTCAGGCGTGGAGTTGGGAAAGGGCACCTGGACGAAGAGGACCGGTCTCTCGACCTCCGGCATGAAACCAAGAGGCAACCGAACCAGAGCCACCGAACCCAGGACCACCAGACTGATGATCACCGTCAGAGTGGCAACCGGACGACGGATGGCCAGTTCGGGAAGGGTCATGAGCCGGCCTCGTTTTCGCCCTCCGGCATTTCCATCCAGTCCTCTTCGAGCGTTCGCACGCGCGACGGCACAACCATGTAAAGCGCAGGAATGACCACCAGGGTCAGGAGCGTACTCAACACCAGCCCGAAGGACACGGTGATCGCCAAGGGTGCTCGCAGTTCGGCGCCCTCACCCAGGGACAGGGCCATCGGCACCAGTCCCAGGACGGTTGTTAATGTGGTCATCAAGATCGGTCGAAGTCGCAAACCGCCGCCTCTGAGAACGGCCTCCAGCTTCTCGAGCCCGGAACGCCGCAGTTGGTTGACGGTATCGATCAAGACGATGGCGTTGTTGACGACGATCCCGACCAGCATGACGACGCCGATGAAGACGATGATGCTGACCGGAGTGCCCGTTACCAGCAGTCCCAGAACGACCCCGACCAGGGCCAGGGGCACACTGAAGAGCACGATCAGCGGGTGAACGAAGCTCTCAAAAGTCGCCGCCATCACCAGGTAGACCAGGAAGACCGCGAGGATCAGAGCAAAGCGCAGACCGTTGAACGAGACCTGCATCTCCTCGATCTGGCCCCCCAATTCCGGACTGACCCCGATCGGAGGCACCTCCTCAGCCAGAATCTGCCGGATGTCGGCGACGACCGCGCCGAGGCTGCGCCCTTCGAGGTTGGCACTGATCACCGCCGCCCGCTGCTGCTGGATCCGGTGGATCTCGGCGGGGCCGCGATCCTCAACAACAGAAGCCACGGTCAACAGCCGCAGCGGTCGCCCGTCGGGCCCCTCGATGACGAGGTTTCGCACGTTTTCAAAGGTCTGTCGGAAGGGTTCAGAGTTCCGGATCCGAATGTCGATCTGACGATCTTCCTCACGGAACCGGGTCGGCACGGCGCCCAGCACGCGGTCGCGCAGGGTTTCCGCCACCGTTCGCATGTCGAGTCCGAAGGCAGCCAGCCGGGTCCGGTCAAAAATGATCTGGAATTCGGGATTACCCTCCTCCAGCGATGAACGCAGATCGACCAGGCCTTCGATTGTGCCCATCGCACCCTCGAGTCGCTCGGTGTAACGGGTCAGGGCCTCGAGGTCGTCGCTGAAAAGTACGATCTCGATCGGCGTCTTGAGGTTGAAATAGCTTGGTTTTCCGAATTTCGCGGTGAGATCGGGGATCCGGCCAAAATGGTCTCTGAGCGCAGAGGCGACGGCCTCTTCCACCCCTTCGTCACGGCGATCCTCCAGAACGACGTTGATTTGGCCGTAGTGTTCGGCCTTGGTGCTCAGGGACAGCCCCCCCGAAACCAGCCGGCTGCCGGCCGTTGAATAGAACACCGACACGCGATCATCATCAATCAAGCTTTCGCCCATGGCGAGGACCGTTCGATCGGTCGCT
>JAUWTC010000455.1 GCA_030609785.1 Holophagae bacterium | reverse complement strand
TTTTCGGTGTAGCGGTCGTCGTCGAGGTCGAGCTTCCGGGAGGTCTTGTCGTAGACGACGTTCTCCAAAATCGTGCCGAAGCGCTGCGTGGTCGCGTAGATCTCCGGTTCGTGTTCGGCCGACAGGCGAATGACTTTGGCGTAGCAGCCGCCTTCGAAGTTGAAGACGCCGCTCGTTGACCATCCATGCTCGTCGTCGCCGATCAGGCGTCTGGAAGGGTCTGCCGACAGGGTCGTTTTGCCGGTCCCCGAGAGTCCGAAGAAGAGGGCGGCATCGCCTTCGTCACCGACGTTTGCCGAGCAGTGCATGGCCAGGACTTCCCGCATGGGCAGCAGGAAATTCATGACGGTGAAGATGCTCTTCTTGATCTCGCCGCCATAAGAGGAATTGCACACCAGAACCAGCCGCTTGGAGAAATTGATGATGATCGCGGTGTCGGTCCGGGTGCCGTCGATTCGAGGATCGACCTTGAACGACGGCACGGCAATGAGAGTGAACTCAGGCACGTGGTTCTGGTATTCGTCCTGGGTTTCAGGGACGATGAACATGTTGCGGGAGAAAAGCGACTGCCAGGCGTCCTCGGTGATCACCCGAATCGGCATGCGATATTCCGGGTCGGCCCCGACGTAGCAGTCCTGCACGAAGAGTTCTTCGTCCTGCAAATATGCCTGTACTCGGGAGAAGAGGGTGTCGAATTTCTCGGGGTCGTAAGGACGGTTGTACTCGCCCCACCAGATCTTGTCCTCGGTCGAGGCCTCACGAACGACGTACTTGTCTTGTGCGGCGCGGGCCGACCACTTGCCGGTGTTGACGACGAAAGGGCCGCCGTTGGCGACATTGCCCTCTTTGCGGATCGTCGCCTCCTCGTAGAGGGCGGCCTCGGGCAGATTCCAGAAGACGCGATCGAGGTGAACCAGGCCGTGATTGCTGAGCCCGTAGCGACTCTTGAGGTCTTTGGCCTGGGCGGTGGCCGGCGTGTCGAATTTGAGGTATTTGCTCATGTCCAGTCCCTCACCAGCTTGCGTTCGCCGATGTACAGCTCGTTGGGCGAGTTGGGGTCGAGCGCCCATTTCATGCGCTCGATGCCTTCGGTGATGTCCTTGATCGAACCGCAGTAGGAGACGCGGAGGTGCCCCTCCATGCCGAATTCGATGCCGGGCACGGTGACGACCTGGACCTTTTCCAGCAGGAACTTCGACAGGGCGACGGAGTCTTTGTTGTAGTGGCTGAAGTCCGGGAAGGAGTAGAAGGTGCCGCCCGGTTCGTCGATGATCACGCCGTCAAAGGATCGGAGCTGCTCCATCAACACATTACGGTTGTTTTCCAGCGTCAGGCGCATATTCTTGACGATCGATTGTATGCCGTTGATCGCCCCGACCGCGGCGTGCTGCAGCAGGGCCGACGGTCCTGAGGTCTCGTGGCCCTGGATGTTGGTCATTGCCTCGATGACCGTGGTGTTGCCGACCGCCCAGCCGATCCGGAATCCCGTCATCGCATACTGTTTGGAAACCCCGTTGATGATGATCAACTTGGAGTTGTCGGAACGGTCCTTGGCGAACTGATAGCAGTTGACCGGCTCGCGCCCGTTGAAGATCAGGCGGTGGTAGATGTCGTCCATGATCAACCACAGACCGCGGCGTTCGCAGAAGTCCACGATGTCGGCGATGAACTCCGCCGGATAGACCGCGCCCGAGGGGTTGTTGGGGCTGTTGATGATCACTGCCCGGGTGTAGGATCCCGTCACCTGTTCGATATCCTGGATGCGCGGGATGAAGCCGCCGTCTTCCGGGCGAACCGGAACCGGCACGCCGCCGACCAGTTTGACCATCTCCGGATAGCTGACCCAGTAGGGGGCCGGATAGATGACTTCTTCCTGGGGATTGATGATCGCATGCAGGGCCGACATGATCGCCTGCTTGGCGCCGCCGGAGGCCATGACGTTCTCGGGCGCCGGTCGCCAACCGTAGAACTCCTCCGTGTAGCGGATGATCGCCTTTTTCAGGGCCGGAGTGCCGTCGGGGGGCGTATACCTGACCTCCCCGGAGTTGAGCATCGCCGACGCGGCCAGGATCGCATCCATAGGCGCCTTGCCCTTGGGTTCCCCGCCACCGAGGTGGATGACAGGATCCCCCTTGGCGCGCAGAATTGCGGCAATTTCATTGAGTTTGAGGGTGGCGGATTCGCCAATGGATTGTGCAATCAACGACAGGCTCATGAGCCGTCCCTTCCGCCGGTCTTCTGCCGACTGTAGGAGCCGGGATTATGCCAAAAGTTCGTGAAAAAAGCCACAAGGCAATTCGTCGGACAAATTGCATGGGGGGGTGGGTGGCCGACACTGATGCTGAAGTCAACCGGTCACCCCCGAAACAAAGAGCGCCCAAAACCTCCAACGGGGCGTGCCATTTCTGATGTTGTCCTGCGGCACCCTCCCGACCTACACCGCGTTTCGGACAACGTCAGAGGTGGCAACCCACGGCGACACCGTCAGCAATCGAGTCTCGGCCAACGCCGTAGGCCGCCGAGGTCACTTC